>NZ_JBBMFJ010000006.1:0-115472 GCF_040096075.1 Ventrimonas faecis | reverse complement strand
AATTTTTAAATTTTCAACCACTGTCCGGAAGGTCATTTATACAACCAATGCGATCGAATCACTGAACTCCACATACCGGAAGCTGAACCGTCAGAGAAGCGTATTTCCAAGCGATACCGCCCTGTTAAAGGCCTTGTATCTGGCTACTTTTGAGGCTACGAAAAAATGGACTACCACCATCCGTGATTGGGCTCAGGTTTATGGAGAACTGAGCATTATGTACGAGGGACGCTTACCCGAGTAAGCAAAAGAAAGGTTAAGAAGACAGGCGGGAAACCGCCTGCTCTTGACATGCTCGTAAGTAACTGTTATATATAAAACAAGAACGACAAGCCTGATTCACAAGCTTATCGCTCTTAATTATCATAGAAGAATCTTATTTACAGAGATTTTCTCATACTCTCAATAAAACCAGAAGATCCATAAATTAATTTCCTCCTTTTCCCATCTTTGCTGCCTGCTTCTGCTGATACTCTTTCTCCATAGCCTCCAAATCAATGGTCGGTTTGGAAGCGCCCAGACGTTTTTCATCCTCATGGATCAGCTTTTTGATATCTGCTAACAGTTTAATGGAAGAAACAATCAGAATGAACGGAATCAACCAGTAGGTGATTGCCTTCGGAATACCAAGAATCGGGGTTTTTGAGGTTCCGATACTTTTTATGAGTTCCAACAGCGGGAAAATCAGATACAGGTTAAACACAATAAAAATAACATCGCTGATAATCAGCAGCGCTTTTTTCACTTTAAACGGCACTACATTCAGTAATGCATCAATACGCAGGTTTTTCCGGTAGGTTACCGCACTGGAAACGCCGGTGTAGGTCATCCATACAAACAGAAGAATGGATAATTCCTCCGTCCAGGTGAAAGAATGATGGAACACATAACGGCTGACTACCTGCAAGAACAGCAATACCATAATCACAATGAACAATATTGCACTGATATACTGGTCAATGTTTACAAGAAACTTTTTCCAGTCTTTGTTTTCCCTATCCATAATGGTTTCCTTTCTTTTAGGAAGGCGGCAGCTTTTATTTACCGCTGCCGCCCTTAAAGCGTCTTACTTGCCAAGTACTTTCATCAGTGCATCATAACGCTCTGCACCCATGATCTCTTTTGCCTGATCCCAGCAGGAGCTTGCTGCATCCTGGAAGCCCTTCATCTCTTCGTCGGTAGGAGCATAGATGGTCATGCCGGCATCGGTCAGGAGCTTCTCATACTCATCATCTGCAACAGCTGCTGCATCCTTGGAAGCCTTCATAGCTGCCTCGTTTGCTTTCTCAACAGCTGCCTTCTGGTTATCAGATAACTTATCATAGACGTCTCTGTTCATGAATACGAAAGTGGAAGTATAGGAATGGTTGGTTAAGCAGCAGTACGGGTTTACTTCATAGAACTTGTTTGAGTAAATGGTGGAAAGCGGGTTCTCCTCTGCATCTACCATCTTGGTCTGCAGTGCGCTGTACAGTTCGCTGATCGGCACGGAAGTAACGGCACATCCCATAGCCTCCATAGCTGCAATCTGCAGTTTATCATTCATGGTACGGATTTTTAATCCCTTCATATCTGCAACTGTCTGAACCGGCTTGGAAGCAGTTACGTTACGGAAGCCGATATAAATGTATGCTAACGGTTTTACTCCGTTTACATCCTGTTCCAGACGGTCTTTCATCTGCTGGCCGATATCGCCCTCCAGTACTTTCGCAACGTCATCGTAGTTGCTGAATAAATACGGTACATTTAACTCAGCAAATGCGTTGGAATACTCACCCCAGTTACTGGTGGTGAAGTGAGCAACCTCAAATGCGCCGCTGGTAATACCATTTACAATGGCGTCGGTTCCAGATGCCAGCTGACTGTCCGGGAATAAGTCGATGCTAATGCTTCCACCTGACTCTTCCTGTACGGTATCGATCCAGGTCATCAGACCTGCTGCCATACCAGTTTTACGCTCATTTAACTCGTTACCGGATACAACAGAAGCCATACGGAGTTTTACCGGTGTATCATCAGAAGCAGCTGGTGCTGCATCATCTTTCTTTTCTCCTGATGCCTCAGCTGCTTTGGTCTCAGCTGTCTTGTTTGCACTACTGCTGCCAGAACCACCACATGCAGTCACAGATGCCATCATTGCTACACACATTCCTAATGATACAACACGTTTCATGCTTTTTCTCATAGTTTGTTTCTCCCTTTTTACATTTTTAAGTTTTGTTTTGGTATTACTTATTCTTGTTCTTGGTATTTCTTACGCTATATTTCAGTTGTATTCCTGTCTTCCTGTTATACAAGTACATTAACACCTTTCTATACAAAAATCAACATCATTTTCACAGAGTTTTTATATTTCTTCCATATTTCGGCATTTTATACGATTATCTTTTTGTAATTTTGACTAAATCTAACGATTGACTTCAAATTATCTGTATGATAGTATACTTGTACAATAACTTGTGTATGATTTCTATCCTGTCTTCCCTGTCAAAAAAATTAACAGGAGTGTACGATCATATGAAAATTACAAGTGTTAACGTTATTGAATGTAAACCGAATGTTATGGGCAAAGTTGTTTGCGTACGAATCAACACTGATACCGAGATTTACGGTTACGGAGAAGTAGGTCTTTCCTATGGAGTAGCTCACTACGCAGCAGTTGGTATCGCGAGAGATTACGGACAGCTTATTATAGGAATGGATCCGTTAAAACCGGAGCTGATCTGGGAGACCATCTTCCGATCCACCTTCTGGGGCATGGGCGGTGGTACCGTAATCAACGCTGGTATGAGTGCCATTGATACCGCTCTGTGGGATATTACCGGCAAAGCATACAACATGCCTGTATATCAGCTGTTAGGTGGCAAGACCACTTCCAAAATCCGCGCTTACGCTAGCCAGCTGCAGTTCGGCTGGGGGCCGGAACATTTATTTTTAACTGATCCGGATGATTATGCAAAAGCAACCGAGGATGCTCTGGCAGATGGCTACGATGCTATCAAGGTGGATCCAATGGGTGTTACTTCTGATGGTAAATGGGCTCGTGAAGCTATGAACCCGAACTGGAAGATGCGCGGTAAACTCAGTGAGAAGATGTTAGACACCTGCTACAAACGTACTGAAGCCATGAGAAAAGTTGGCGGTAAGGATCTTGATATTATCATCGAAACTCACTCCTACCCGGATATGAACACCGGTATTCAGTTGGGTGAGCGGCTTGAGCCTCTTGGCATCTACTACTACGAGGAACCATGCAACCCATTAAACGTTGACAATATGCTGGAAATTCACAAAGCACTTCCGCGTATTGCGCTTGCCAGCGGCGAGCGTATCTACACTAGATGGGGCTTCCGTCAGTTTCTTGAGAAACATGTCCTTCAGGTTATCCAGCCTGACCTTACCATCTGCGGCGGTATCTCCGAAACCAAAAAGATCTGTGATATGGCCAACATTTATGATGCAGCCGTACAGCTCCATATCTGCGGTGGCCCAATTGCTACTGCTGCCAGCCTGCAGGTTGAGGCTGTTATCCCGAACTTCTTAATCCATGAAGTTCACGAGGGTGCAATCAAGAAAGATATGCGTGACCTTGGTATGTACGAAGACATCAAACCGGTTAATGGTGCTTACGAGGTTCCAGATCGTCCTGGTATCGGACAGGAGCTTTCCAAGAAAGCACTGGATGAGGCAGTCAACGTTTACACCTGTCAGTAATCCATTTATTTCGTAACCCTTTAACATAGGAAGAAGTTCATGTAATATGTTAAGCCAACGCGCAAAAGATTTGTTCGCAAAACTAGAGCTGGAGTATGAGCCGGTTGCATTAAAATATGAAGCAGTTCGTCCGGTCGGCATCAAACAACACCCAGGGCACTATGCATTTTGCGAATACGTTAGAGAAGTTCAGAAAACTAAAGAAACATTCTATATTACCAAAGATAACGATGCATGCTACGGCAGAATGGCACTTGGCATGATCCCGAAGCCTCCGGTAACCGCCAGCGGCCAGGCCGGAAAAGACTTTGAAATGTACCGCACCACCTCTGCATGCAGAAAGCTTTACCAGGAACTGCCAGTCATTGAGCCAGGCACCATCAATTAAGTGATATTTTCCCCGGTAAAAGACTGTAATTTTGATCCAGATCTGATTCTGTGCATCGCAGGCACTGAAAAAGCAGACATCCTGATGCATGCCACCAGCTATATCAGCGGCGACTTTTGGGAGTCCAAATCGTCCCCCGTTATCAGCTGTGCATGGATGTATGCTTATCCGGTCATCACCGGCAAGGTAAACCACATTACCACTGGCTTCTATCACGGTTTAAGGCGCCGTAAAGCTTATCCAGCAGGCCTTCGCATGATTGCTATCCCGTTCCAGAAGATTGATGAGGTTGTACAGGCATTAGATGAGATGCCATGGACTGCGATTGCATTCCGTGAGGATGAAGAAAGCAAGGCTGAATTAAAGCGCAGAATGGATCATTGGCAGGAAATGGCACAAGAACTCAACAGTACGGTAGATTTGCACTAAGAAATCAAATGGGCTGCCACAAAATCATCTCGTATGGATGATTTTGTGGCAGCCCATTTTCAAATCTCTCTGTTAAGCACTAATAACCTGACGTTTCTTTTTTGATTTTTCTTTTACAAACACCTTATAATCATCTGTCATTGGTTTATAATCGAATCCTTCTGTGAATGACAATCCGTTTGCGCAACAGAGTTCTGTATTCCCAAAAGAAAAAATCCATGTTGCTTACGTTCACACGCAAACAACATGGATTTTTTCTTTTCTATTTTGTTTTTTAGAACACGTTATGCCTGCTCCGGTGCTTCCTGTGCCTCTGCCCGGTCTTTCAGGATCTTATCAATGCTTACGATCTTCGTACACAGTGCGAACAGATCCATTGCCAGGATCAGATCACTCAGCGGCGGATAGGACGGTGCAATACGGATATTGGTATCATGAGGATCCTTTCCATATGGATAGGTTGCTCCGGCACCGGTCATAACCAGACCGGCTTTCTTACAGCGCGCTACGATAGCCTTTGCACAGCCATCCAGGGAATCGAAGGCGATAAAGTAGCCTCCCTTTGGCTTGGTCCAGGTTCCGATACCAAGACCGCCAAGCTCACGCTCCAGGGTATCAATGACTGCCTCAAACTTCGGACGCAGGATATCCGCATGCTTGCGCATATGCTCTACCATGCCATGGATATCACCAAAGTAACGGACATGACGCAGCTGGTTTACCTTATCATGGCTGATGGTCTGGAATTTCAACTGCTTCTCAATATCCTCCAGGTTGTTGCGGGAGGTTGCGATGGCTGCAATACCGGAACCCGGGAAACTGATTTTTGAGGTGGAAGCGAATTTGTAAACCATATCCGGGTTGCCGGCACGCTTACACTCTGCCAGGATCTCGATCAGGTGGTCCTGATCGTGATCGTATAAATGATGTACGCCATAAGCATTATCCCAGTAGATACGGAAATCCGGAGCGGCCGGTTTCAGTCTTGCAAAACGGCGGACGGTCTCATCGGAATAGCTGGTTCCTGTCGGATTGGAATACTTCGGCACACACCAGATACCCTTAATGCTGTCATCCTCTGCCACAAGTCTTTCCACCATATCCATGTCCGGGCCATCCGGAGTCATCGGAACATTGATCATCTCAATGCCGAAATACTGGGTAATGGCAAAATGACGGTCATAACCCGGTACCGGGCAAAGGAACTTCACTTTATCTAATTTGCACCACGGAGTACATCCCATTACGCCGTGAGTCATGGAGCGGGATACGGTATCGAACATAACATTCAGGCTGGAATTGCCGTAAATGATGATGTAATCCGGAGCTACCTCCATCATGTCTCCGATCAGCTCTTTGGCTTCCCTGATTCCGGTCAGTCCACCATAGTTACGGCAGTCGGTTCCGTCTTCACAGGTTAAGTCATCGCTGCTGCTTAATACATCCATCATTCCCATGGAAAGATCCAGCTGCTCTACACTTGGCTTACCTCTGGACATGTCCAGTCTTAAATCCTTTCCCTGAAACTCTTTGTACTTGGCAGAAAGCTGCTTTCTGAGCTCCTGCAGTTCCTCTGTGCTCATCTCTGCATATGGCTGCATCTTCTTTTTCCTCCTCATCAGCTGTGTACTCCCTTTCTTCACCCAGGCGCTGACACCCGGGATTCTCGGTTTGCATTCCATTCTACACGATATATATCGGTATTACAATCGCATTTTTCACAAATTTAATAGAATATATATTCTATTTCTGTCTCTGGTTTCCCTGCAAAGACATCTGAGTGAAAACTGTCTTTTTTACCGGGACATGAGTTCTCTTACCAGCTGGTTTACCACAGCCGGGTCTGCCTTGCCCTTCATGGCCCGCATGGTCTGGCCCACGATGAAGCCCATGGCTTTCTCTTTTCCTGCCTTGAAGTCTGCAACGGACTGCGGGTTCTTCTCCAGCAGATCTTCAATGGTCTTTGACAGCGCGTCCGTATCATTGACAACCTTTAAGCCGTGTTCCTCAACGTAACGTTCCGGATCCACATCTTCCTTAAAGACAGCCTCAAATACATCCTTCGCCACCGTACGGTTGATGACGTTCTTCTCCACCAGGCTGATGAGCTTTGCCAGATTCTCCGGGGAAAACTTCATGTCTTCCGGCTCCTGTTCCTGCTCTTTTAACAAACGCATGGCCTCGGTCATGAGCCAGTTGGAAACCTCCTTCGGCTTGCCGCAGAGTGCTACCGTCTGCTCAAATACATCGGCCAGATGCTTGGAACCGGTCAGGATTTCCGCATCGTACTGTGGCAGTTCGTACTCGCTCTCATAGCGTGCCAGCTTCTCGGTGCGAAGCTCCGGCTGTGCTGCCTTCACCCGCTCAATCCACTCGTCCGGGATCCATACCGGAACCAGGTCCGGATCCGGGAAGTAGCGGTAATCCTGCGCGTCTTCCTTGGAACGCATGGCATGGGAGGATTCCTTGTTGTCGTCCCAGCGGCGGGTTTCCTGAATGACCTTCTTGCCATCCTCAATCAGCTCGATCTGGCGGGTACGCTCGCCCTCAATGGCACGGGCAATGGCCTTAAAGGAGTTTAAGTTCTTCATCTCCGTTCTGGTGCCGAACTCCGGCGCACCCACCTCGCGGACGGACAGGTTGACATCAGCACGCATGGAGCCCTCCTGCAGCTTGCAGTCAGACGCGCCCAGATACTGGATAATCAGGCGGAGCTTCTCCAGATAGGCAATGACCTCATCGGCACTGCGCATATCCGGCTCGGATACGATCTCGATTAACGGCACACCGCTTCGGTTGTAGTCTACTAAAGAGCAGTCCTCCCACTCGTCATGGACTAACTTTCCGGCATCCTCCTCCATATGGATCTCATGGATGCCAATCTTCTTTTTGCCTGCGGCGGTGTCAATCTCCACCCAGCCGTCATGGCAGATCGGCAGATATAACTGGGAGATCTGGTAGTTCTGCGGGTTATCCGGGTAGAAGTAGTTCTTCCGGTCAAATTTGCAGTACTGGTTGATGCCACAGTTGGTGGCAAGGCCTACGGCCAGCGCATATTCTACCACCTGTTTGTTCAGGACCGGGAGGGAACCCGGCATACCGGTGCAGACCGGGCAGGTGTGGGTATTCGGTGCTCCACCAAATTCGGTGGAACATCCGCAGAAAATTTTGGTTTTGGTGGCCAGTTCTACGTGAACCTCCAGACCAATGACGGTCTCATACTGTTTGCTCATGTTACTGTGCCTCCTTTTCTGCCCGTTTTGCCAGTTCCGGCTCTTCGTAAGTTCTGCTGCACTCGTAAGCGTAGCCTGCGCGGATGATATTTTTCTCCTTGAAGCAGTCTCCGATCAGCTGCAGGCCAATGGGAAGGCCCTTAAAGTCTTTCCCACAGGGAACGGTCATACCCGGAAGTCCTGCCAGGTTTACGGAAATGGTATAAATATCGCCCAGATACATCTGAAGCGGATCGCTTAAGGACTCGCCAAGCTTCGGCGCAGTGGTCGGAGCTGCCGGTCCAAGAATGACATCGTATTTTTCAAAGGCCTGATCAAAGGCTTTCTTGATGAGCGCTTTGGTGCGAAGTGCCTTTAAATAGTAAGCATCGTAATAACCGCTGCTGAGGACGAAGGAGCCCAGCATGATGCGGCGCTTTACCTCCGGGCCGAAGCCCTCGGAACGGCTCTTTTTGTACATGTTGTGAAGGCCTTCATATTCTTTCGTCCGGTATCCGTATTTCACACCGTCGAAACGGGATAAGTTGGAGCTGGCCTCTGCGGAAGCAATAACGTAGTAAGCCGGAATTGCATATTCTACCAGGCTTAAATCAAACTCCTCCACAATGGCGCCCTTCTCTTCCAGAACTTTGGCTGCCTTTAAGATGGCATCCTTTACTTCCGGATCCAGGCCCTCACCAAAGTAATCGCGCGGAATGCCGATGTGCATGCCCTTCACATCATCCACCAGGGCAGAGGTAAAATCACAGTCCTCACGCTGGATGGAGGTGCTGTCCTTTTTATCATAGGAAGCAATGGTTTCCAGAATGGTGGCACAGTCGGTTACATCCTTCGCCACCGGTCCGATCTGGTCCAGGGAAGAACCGTAGGCAATCAGGCCGTAACGGGAAACGGTTCCGTAGGTCGGCTTAATACCTGTGACGCCGCAGAAGGAACTTGGCTGGCGGATGGAACCGCCGGTATCGGAACCCAGAGCGAAGAAGCACTCATTGGCTGCTACTGCCGCGCAGGAACCGCCGGAGGAACCGCCCGGCACATGCTCGGTGTTCCAAGGGTTTTTGGTCTCGCCGTATGCAGAAGTCTCGGTGGTGCTTCCCATGGCGAACTCGTCCATATTGGTCTTGCCCAGGATGATGGCGCCTGCTGCTTCCAGGTTCTTGACAGCCTCTGCCGTATAGGTTGGCTTAAAGTTATAAAGGATCTTGGAACTGCAGGTGGTTAACAGTCCCTCGGTGCACATATTATCTTTGATGGCTACCGGAACACCAGCCAGAGGGCCTGTCAGGATTCCATCTTCAATCTGTTTCTGTACTTCTTCGGCACGCTTCAGTGCGCCCTCTTCATCTACGGTCACGTAGCAGTTTAAAATCGGCTCCAGAGCTTTGATCTGGGCCAGCGCTGCCCTGGTGGCTTCCACCGCCGTGATCTCGCCTGCTTTGATCTTTTTTCCAAGCGCTACCGCTGTTAAATCCAGGATACTCACGTTGTTTCCTCCATTCATGTCTGCTGTTTTCCACAGCTTTTTCTAAATCCATCCGGATTCTCCACAGTTTTTCGTTTTCTATCCGCTTATTCCACAGTCTTCGGAACCTTAAAGGCTCCATCCTTCTGCTCTGGCGCGTTCAGTAGGATCTTGTCCCGCTCATCTCCATTGGTCACCATATCTTCCCGGAATACGTTGGTCATCGGGAATACATGGGACATGGGCTCTACCCCGCTGGTATCCAGTTCATTTAACTTGTCAATGTAATCAAGCATCCGGCCCATATCCTTCTTGGCCGCCTCTTTTTCCTCGTCTGAGAGTTCCAGCTTTGCCAGAATTCCTACATATTCGATGGTCTCATCACTGATGATATTTGCCATGATTTCTTTCCTTTCCGTGTTCTTTTTCACTGCCCCGGCGGCGGGCCATGCTGCTGTGCTGCACGTGTCAACCGGCCCTGCCGCCTTCAAACAGGCATATTTTCATTTTCCTTACGGTTCCAGTCTGGTCACATCACGCGGGAACAGGGAAGTCTCGCGGACGTTCTGCTCATCTAAGAGGCGCATGGTCAGACGCTCCAGGCCAATGCCCAGGCCACCGTGCGGCGGCATGCCATATTTGAAGATCATCAGGTAATCCTTGATGTCCTCCGGATCCATTCCACGCTTTGCCATCTTCTCCAGGATCATCTGATAATCGTGGATACGCTGGCCTCCGGTGGTGATCTCCAGACCCTTGTAAAGCAGGTCAAAGCTTAAGGTAAAGCGGGCATCTGCCGGATCATCCATGGCGTAAAACGGTCTCTTCTTGGACGGATAATGAGTGACAAATACGAAGTCGCTGTCGTACTCTTCCTTGAAATAACGGCCAATCAGTACTTCCTCCTCCGGCTCCAGATCGAATGGGTTGCGAATCTTGCGGTTGTACTTTTCGGATACCAGCTGCTTGGCTTCATCGAAGCGTACCTGCGGGATCTGGCTGATAGACGGAAGGTCGATGCCCAGCATGGACAGTTCCTTTTTGTAATCCTTCTTTAACAGCTCCATGGTATATTTTAAGAAGCCGGTCTCCATGGCCATGACATCCTCAAAGCTGTCGATGTAGCCCATCTCGAAGTCCAGGCCAATGTATTCATTTAAGTGACGAGTGGTGTTGTGCTTCTCGGCACGGAACACCGGAGCCACCTCGAATACCCGGTCAAATACGCCTACCATCATCTGTTTGTAGAACTGCGGGCTCTGTCCCAGCTCTGCTTTTTTGTTGAAATAGTTTAATTTGAAGACGTTCGCGCCGCCCTCTGCGCCGCGGGATACAATCTTCGGCGTATGAACCTCGGTGAATCCCTGGGAGGATAAAAACTCACGGAATCCTCTTACGATTCCCTCCTGAATTTTGAATTTCGCACGTTCCCGGACGTTTCTTAAGGATACCGGGCGCAGGCTCAGTCTTGTCTCCAGGGAGGTGTTCATCTTCCATTTGTTGATGGCGATCGGCATGGTCTCCGCCGGCTGAGACAGCACCTGGATGCCGGTAAGACGGAGTTCAAAGCCCTGCGGCGCACGCTCTTCCAGCGCTACCACACCGGTGACTTCCACTGCGGATTCTTCCTTCAACTCCTTTAAATCGAAGTCGGTTTTGCCATCTTCATATACACACTGCACCAGGCCCTCTGCTTTTCTGAGGATCACAAACGCAAACTCGCCCATATCACGGATGTTATGGACTACGCCGTTCATTTTGACGGTCTTTCCCACATAATCCCCGCTTAAAATCTCGCTGACACTGACTGTTTCCTTCTCCTTGACACCTGTTAAAAATTCCATGCTGCTCTCTCCTTACCTGAATGTGAAGTTTTTCATATTCCGGGGTCTTTCGGGAATAAAAACAAAAATCCCGTCCACGGAATACGGTTACATATTCCGGGACGGGACACTCTACTCTTGTTATGTTCCGCGGTACCACCCGCATTGAGACCTGCCTCCTGCTCCCCTTTGAGCAAAAGCGGCTCCACTCTTTTAAGACACGTAACGTGTGCCTGACGGATACCCCTACGCACTCAGCCGATTCTTAAGCCTGTGTGTTTCGAAATACCGGCTCCGGAGTGTTCCCTGTGAGCCAGAGTCCAACCTGACGGCGCTCTCAGTCGGTGACGCCCTCTTCCTGTCGAAGTCCTGCTGGCAAGAGTCTCCTTCACTGCCTTTCTATGGTTAAGATTCAGAGATATCTCTCTGAAAATTGTCATCATAATAACACATGTTTTTTCGGTTGGCAAGACCCAAATTTTATTTTTTCTGCTGAATTTTTTTCAGAGAACAGCCATTAGCAGGTTCTTTTTACGCTCAGAATTCTCATGTCCAGGATAGATTTCCCTCCGGTTTTTCGCATAAAATTCCACGTTCCAGACAAATTTTCAGGATTTTTCTCCGAAGTCTCATCACCCTCATGGCAATGGCGCTTTCCCTAAGACGGCTCCGCTTTGCAATCTCCCGGTAGGGCAGTTTCTGTACAAAAACCTGACGCAAAAGTTCCTGTTCTTCGGTACTCAGAAGAGCGAACGTACCCGTCAGGTTATTCTCAAAGTCCAACTGTTCCACTACAATTGTTTCTGCGCTGCTGCTCTCTGTTTCCAGCCTTTTCTCATATCGTTTCTGCATTTCCAGATATGCCCTGCGGCGCTTTTCCCGCCGGACTACGTCGATCAGGCGATGCCGCAGGCAGGACGCAAAATACGCCTTTGCCTCCTGCTCCGTGAGGCCTTCAAACTTTGTCCGCTGTTTCTCGTCTGCTATCATATTCACCACAACATCGTGAATGATGTCTTCCGCATGAAACGCAAGTCCCATTCCACTTATGTTTCTGCTTAATTTCCGGTAATAATACTGCTTATGTTTCTCATAGAATTCGCCTAGATCCATAGCAAAACTGCCTTTCTTTTTCTCTGGCTCTGTGCCCTTTTTCTATGAAATCCAATATAACATTTCTCTTTTTTCTCAACTACAAAAGTGGCATATTCCACCGCAATTTTGGCGAAATATGCCACCAGGTTACAAAGCCAGGCTGCTGAGTGCCTTCTTAAACTGTCTCCGAAACAGCAGTGCCGTAAAGGTCACCGCCAGAAAATCTGCCACCGGCTCTGCCGTATAAACCGCAAAGGTCTGGTTGCCAGTCAGCACATGCGGCAGGATATAAATGAGCGGGAGCAGCAGGATAAATTTCCGGGTCACCGCCACAATAATGGACTCTTTCGCAAAGCCGATGGAGGTAAATGCCATCTGGCAGGCGATCTGAATGCCAAACATAAAGACACAGGCCATATAAATGCGGAGCGCCCTGGAAGTGAAGGCCAGGAGCTCTGCGTCCGAGGTAAACATTCCCGCAAAAGCCTGCGGAATCACCTGTACAAACAGCCAGATTAGGGTGGAATAGATCAGGCTGACTTTTAAAAGAAGCTGGAACGCGCCTTTTACACGCTCTGCATTCCGTGCACCGTAGTTATAACTGATGATTGGCTGCGCGCCCTGTCCAAGTCCCTGCAGCGGCAGCATGGCAAACTGCATGGCGCTGGTTAAGATCGTCATGGCTCCTACCGCAATATCTCCACCGTATTTTAACAGGGAAGAGTTAAAGCAGATGGAAATAATGCTCTCGCTGGACTGCATGACAAAGGTGGCCGCCCCCAGTGCCACGCACGGCAGAATAACAGACGGAGTCAGTCCCATATTGCGCAGACGGATTTTCAGGCGGGTCTTTTTGCCGGTCAGAAAGGCCAGCACCCAGATGGTGGAACATGCCTGGGAAAGAACTGTTGCAAGCGCTGCCCCGCGAACCCCCATGTGCATGCCAAAGATGAAAACCGGATCCAGAACGATGTTGCAGACTGCTCCGATCAGCACGGAAAGCATACCGGTTTTCGCAAATCCCTGAGCCGTGATGAACATGTTCATGCCCAGTGTCAGCTCCACAAAGATGGTTCCCAACGAGTAGATATTCATGTAGCTGACTGCATATTCAATCGTGTTTTCACTGGCGCCAAATGCCAGAAGAAACTTCCGGTTAAACAGGAACAATACCGCTGTGAGGATGGCCGAGATCACGACCTGCAGCATGAAACAGTTACCAAGAATTTTCTCTGCCTGGTCATAATCCTGTTTTCCCATGTGGATGGAAGCCCGCGGCGCTCCGCCGCTTCCCACCAGAGCCGCAAACGCCGATACGATCATAATCAGCGGCATGCAGACACCCACACCGGTCAGAGCCAGGGCTCCGGACTCCGGAATATGGCCGATATAAATCCGGTCTACAATGTTGTAAAGCATATTGATGAGCTGCGCGGTAATGGTCGGAATTGCCAGGGAGCGCAGCAGCTTTCCGATGGGTTCCTTCCCTAAAAAGTCTTTTTCATCGTTCATAACTGTTCCTTCTTTCTCTCATCTTTCATAGATAAATGCCTGACATTTGCCGCAATCCGCTCATGAAAACCAGTAAAACATTCCATCTCCTGCTCTGAAAATCCATCAAATACGCCAGTAAGATACTGCCGTTGGATTACATCGATGGAATCCGTTACCGGAATGCTTTTTTCACATAATATAAGGTGGATCCGGCGCCGGTCAGACGAATCCGGCTGCCTTTCAATCAGCCCTTTCTGAACCAGTGATTCCACAGCCTGGGAAACCTGACCTTTCGACAGCATGCGGAGTTCCACAATATCTGCCGCTGTATCCACACCGGGATTGTTTCTCAAAAATGTAATGATGGTGGCCTCCATCATAGTCAGCTGGTATTCTCTGCAGATGGTCTGAATACAGGCCTCATGGGATTTGGTGATGAACCGCATGAGACGCAGAAATTCTGTCGCCTGAAACATAGATTCTCCTTTCCGATATTCCCTTTTCCTTGATCTGTATTTAATTCAGAATAAAACAGTTCTTTTTAGAACTATTTATCACGTTTTATTATACACATTTTCCAAAGATCTGCAAGCATCACTTAAGAAAATTGTATTTTTCCGAAGAATCTTCTCCATTTTTTTAAAATCTACTTGCTTTTCTAAATCAAATCGACTATGCTTTCTCTCAAGAAGCAAACTCTGGAGAGTCTCATGTATGGAGCGCCGAAGGTGTACAGCACGCAAGTGCCAATCTCTCAGGCAAAAGGACAGAGCACATGATGCAGTAATGCATCCGTCTTTCCACACTCTTTAGAGGGAGTTTTTCATCTGCAATGGTGCAGCTGGAATACTTCCTTTTTTGTTTACAAAAAATCAGCTTTCACTGATTTTCATTCCCCCAGAGCTTCTATCAAACAAAACCCCCATGGGAGAAAGAGTGAGTATTATGTTAGGTAAAGTAAATGCGTTTCTGAACTGGCTGGACGGTTTCGTGTGGGGTGTCCCACTGATCGTCCTGATTCTGGCAACCGGAATCTTTCTGACCATCCGCCTGCGCGGAATCCAGTTCCATAAGCTGGGCATGGCCTGCAAGTACATGTTCCAGAATGAAGAAGAAGGCCACGGTGAGGTCAGCAGCTTCGCTGCCCTGTGTACCGCCCTGTCCGCTACCATCGGTACCGGCAACATCGTCGGCGTGGCAACCGCACTGGTAGCCGGTGGCGCCGGAGCGCTGTTCTGGATGTGGATCGCGGCACTGTTTGGCATGGCAACCAAGTATGCAGAGGGTGTGCTGGCCATCAAATACCGTACCATCGATGAAAATGGTCATGTACTTGGCGGACCGTTCTATTACATCGAAAACGGCATGGGCAAAAACTGGCGCTGGCTGGGCAAGATTTTCGCCTTCTTCGGCGCCGGAGTCGGTCTGCTTGGTATTGGTACCTTCACCCAGGTAAACGGCATCACTGCCGCTGCCGGAAACTTTTTTGACGCAAATAAAGAGCATGTGATCAACCTCTTTGGTCACGATTACAGCATTGCCGTTGTCGTAACCGGCATCATCCTGACCATCTGCGTGGCTCTGGTTGTACTGGGCGGCATTCAGCGTATCGCCAGCGTTTCTTCTGTCATCGTTCCGTTTATGGCTGTATTCTACATCATCGCCTGCATTGTCATCCTGGTGTTAAACGCATCCCATATTCCGGCTGCGTTTGCTGAGATCATTCAGAGTGCATTTGGCCTGCGAGCTGCCGCCGGCGGCGCTCTCGGTGCTGTCTTAATTGCCATGCAGAAGGGTATCGCCCGCGGCATCTTCTCCAATGAGGCAGGTCTTGGAAGCGCGCCGATTGCCGCCGCTGCCGCACAGACCAAAGAACCGGCCCGTCAGGGTCTGGTTACCATGACCGGTACCTTTATCGATACCATCATCGTATGTACCATGACCGGCCTTTGCATCGTGCTGACCGGTTCCCACACCGTTGGCCTGGAAGGTGTAGCAGTCACCACCCGCGCATTCCAGATGGGACTTCCGGTACCGGCACAGTTTTCCGCATTCCTGCTGATGATGTGCCTGATCTTCTTCGCCTTCACCACCATCATCGGATGGAACTACTACGGAGAGCGCTGCCTGGAGTACTTATCAAACGGAAGTCAGAAAGCCGTTATGGCATATCGTTTTCTTTACATTCTGGCCATCTTCATCGGACCGTTTATGACCGTGGAAGCTGTCTGGACCATCGCCGATATCTTCAATGCCCTAATGGCACTGCCGAACCTGATTGCATTGCTGGCATTAAGCGGTGTGGTTGTGGCAGAAACAAAGGACTACTGGACCAGAATCCTTGGAGATAAACTCAACTAAGCAAATTTTTATAACCACAATACAAAGAGCCCATAGAGGCTGCCTGCTGGCGGCTTCCATGGGCCTTTTTCTTTGCAGTTCTGCTGCCATCACGGTGTCATGCGGCATTTTCCGTTCAGAAAATTCCTGTCCGTGTGCAGGAGTATCACATCGCCCGTAAATGGACAATGCAATTTATCCGTCTTGTCATATCGTATTTTCGTTGTATAATAAAAACAGGCGCCGACAAGACTATGTTTCATCAGTCCTGCCTCGCCTGCTTATATATTCCTTCAATACCATATTGATGTACTGGCTGAATGAGCGGTCATCTTCTTCTGCGTAATCTCTGATCGTCTGTATGATGTCGCTGTCCAGCGTGATACTGACTTTTCCTTTTAGCGGTCTCATGTCGTGATCCTCCCTCTCTTTTGTACGGTTTACGGTGTCCGCAAACTTTTTTTGTACTATAGCATGAAGGCGGATTTGATATTGCTAAGTAAGATAAAGTATGATAAAGTAGGATAAAATTGAGGAAGGAGTTCTCCCAATGAAGCACAAATATGATTCAGACAAACGGAATTCTTCCAATAAAAAACTGTTATCCTGGGAAGAACTTCTGGACAAAGGAGCTCTTTTGAAAGATACGATTCAGAGTCTCTCCCTGACGCCTGGTATACCTTATCTTATCACAAAGAGCTGCACGGACGGTACCTTTCAGGAGGGAGACGTGATCTTTCTGGAAATTGGAAACGATATTGTCTGCCCGAAGACCGGCCGCCGTGTAAGTCCCGGAGCGTGCACGCATGAAAATCTGGATTTTATCTGCATTCCGTCAAAAACAAATTAATCTGGACTGATTCTGCTAGTGTGGATGGTGGATGTAGTGTCTGGGAAGTTGGCGCAGAAGTAAATGAATTACTGGGCACTCTGTATCATCATTACAAACGCATCTTCCCTTCCACCAGGTTCATAGCTCAGAGAATATGTGAATCCATCCTGCTGCCAGATGGCCAGACTGTACTGTCCGTTTTCCCCCTTTAGGGTCACGGCTGTCTCGTTTACCGCAATTTCTTTTACATCCGTATAGACATTGTAATCACCGGAAATATCATCGGTTCCCTTTGCCTTGCGAAACAATACTTCTTCTGATTCTGTCTGATTTCCGCCCTGATATTCTACCTGGGCGAATTCGTTCCAGCCGTTTGTATACACGGTGCTGGTCACTTCAAATGGGATGTTTTTTATCTCCGGGACAGAAAAGCCGAGTACCTGGGAGAGTTCCGCAAGGGAATCCACTTCCACCATGCCGTTTCCAACCATGGCTCCGGCCTGGCCGCCCAGTTCATCCTGATTTTCTTCAGCTCCAGGCTCTGCAAAACCCACCATGGTCTCACCGGGTTCCATTCCAACTGCCGCACTCGTTGAATCCGGCAAAAGTCCATTCCCCCGATGCAACAGCCGCGGCACAGTCAGGCCCCCCACGATCAGCATCATAATGCAGGCCGCAACGGAGAGATACCGGGAAGTCCGGCTGTAGCTCAGAAAGCGGCTGTGGATGATTTTTCCTGTTTCCGGTGTTTTCCCATACTCCTGCTCCTGAGCTTCCCCTGATTTGTGTTCCGATCCTTCGCTTTCTGCTTTTTCTCCAGCCGTTATATTCTCTTCCATCCGCTCTTTCACATTCTGAAGGACGCGCTGCTTCATCTCATCCGTCACCCGGACCTGATCCATGATTTCGTTATATTTCTTACTCAAAATCATACTCCTCCTTCAGAATTTTCTTTAACCGCTCCCGCCCTCTGCGCAGATCAGACCGCACCGTGCTTTCCCGGCGGTTTAAGATTGTTGCGATCTGGGCGGTGGGATATCCCTCATAATAAAAGAGATGGATCACTTCACGGTTTGCGTCCGGCAGTTGCTTCACCGCCTCCCACAGAAAAGAAAGATCCTCCCGCTCCTGGCTTACCAGGGTTTCTTCCAGCTCATCGGTATCCCGCAGGCGGTTGTAGTCCAGTCGGTTTTTGCTTAAGTTTGCCGCCACCCGGAGAAGCCAGGCTTTCTCATGCTCCGGGCCCTGAAGCTCCGGCTGTACGGTCAGGTACTTGATCAAAGTCTCCTGCAAAATTTCTTCTGCGTCACTCATATTGTGCAGGTAGGAATAGGCCATCCTCAAAACTGCGTTGCCGAAGGTGTCCAACAGGCGTTCTGCATTCCGGCTAAACTGCTCTGCATTCTGCGCTATATTCTCCTCCGCATTCCCAGATGCCGCTGCACGACCTCCAGCCGATACCACATTCCTGGTCTGCGCTTTTCGGGTTTGCACTTTTCGGTTTTCCGCTTCCCCGCTCAATCCTGCTTTTGCGAATGCCAGGAAGCATGCAGAAAGCATTCGCTTCCACCACGCCTCCGGATGGCATCGCATTCCAGTCCGATGCAGATTCGCCCAAGATAATATCATTTCCATACTCTTTTGTTTCTCCCGCAATCCTGTCACTTACCCATTATTTCACGACCTCAACCAGCGCTGTCATCTCCTCCAGGCTCACACCCTGCTCATCCACAGAGATGGAATAGCCGTATGCTCCGTCATTCCAGATTGCCAGAACAACCTTGCCATCATTTCCTTTCAGGGTTACATCCCGGTCACCGATTTTCTTGTTTTGAATCTCAGCATATCCCACATAATTGCCGCTGTTGTCCTTATTATCCAGGCTCTTGCGGATTCTTGCCACTTCCTGCTCGCCATTATAATAGATGACTTCCAGCATTTCCTGGCCTAAATTCCGGAACGCCGTCGCAGAAACTCCGTCAATTTTGTCCGGCACCTGAATGGAAAAGCCGGCATTTTTCTCGGCTTCTTCCAATGTATCATTGTCCGTAAACGGATTCGGCATGCCCACGCAGCCCTCAGACACCTGGCCGGTTTCCTGTACACCCGCCTGATCTGCCCCGGATGACGGAACCGGCATCTCCGACACCTTCGAATCATCATGGGGCTGGGTCTGTACCGTCATGGTCTCGCCAGTGCTTTTCTGACCGCCGCAGGCTGTCACAGAAACTGCCGCTGCCATCATTGCCGCCATCATCACTCCATACACACGCTTGTTCATCTTTCTCATCATAATCTTATTCTCCTCTGCATTCTGAATTTTTCACGGCTGTTTTATGCCGTTCTACCTTATATACAGATGAGCCCGGAGAAATGTTGCAGCAAAAGAAAAAATATTTTGAAAAAATTTTTTCCTGGCAGAGCCAATACAGTAGGAAGTGAAAGAGACCGGTCTCCGGTATTTTCCACATATCTGGTTGTTTGCCTCTCGATCACACGTGTCCGAATGCAGCGGATTTTCATCCGATGCAGGCGAACGCGTGTTGTAAGAGCAAGCAAACAACGATATGTGAAAATAAAGGAGAGCGGTCTCTTTTACTTCCGGACCTTATTTTATTTTTTAGCCCTGAATAAATCTGCTTAAGAACTCCTGGGTCTTTGCTTTCTGCGGATTGCCGAAGATATCTGCCGGCTTTCCTTCCTCCTCAATGACTCCGTCTGCCATGAATACCACATGGTTGGAGACATCGCGGGCGAAGGCCATCTCATGGGTTACAATGATCATGGTGATGCCTTCTTTTGCAAGGGTACGCATAACGGCCAGTACCTCGCCTACCATCTGGGGATCCAGCGCGGAGGTCGGCTCATCGAACAGCAGCACTTCCGGCTCCATGGCCAGGGCGCGGGCGATGGCCACACGCTGCTTCTGTCCGCCGGAGATCTGCTTCGGCTTTGCGTTGATGTACGGCGACATGCCTACCTTCTCCAGGTATTTCATGGCATTTTTCTTCGCTTCCTCTTTGGAGCGCTTTAATACCTTGGTCTGACCGATCATGCAGTTTTCCAGAACAGTCAGGTTATTGAACAGGTTAAAACTCTGGAACACCATGCCTACCTTGGAGCGGTAAGCCGGGACATTCACGCCCTTATCGGTGATGTCTTTCTCATGATAGAGGATTTCTCCGGTGGTCGGAGTCTCCAGCATGTTGATGCAGCGCAGCAGCGTAGATTTACCGGAACCGGACGCGCCGATAATACAGGTTACATCTCCGGTGTCTACTGTAAAGTCAATGTCACGCAGGACAACATGCTTGCCGAAGGATTTGCTTAAATGACGAATTTCCAGTACATGATTCTCTGCCATTGTTAGTCTTCCTCCTTCTTTTTCTCTTCATAACGGTACATGCCGCTGGTGTGGGCCAGGGTGTCCGTGGTTGCCAGGTCGTAGTTGTCGGAACCGTCCATGCGGTTCTCCAGCCACCGCAGGATGCGGGAGCAGGTAAAGGTCATGATGAAGTACACGATCATGGTGATGGTGTAGGTCTCAAAGTTCATGTACAGGGCGCCTGCTGCGGATTTGGTCTTGTAAAGCAGCTCTGCCACACCAATGACGGAAAGCACACAGCTGTCCTTGATGTTGATGATCAGGTTGTTGCCGATCTGCGGCATGATGTTTCTCAGTGCCTGCGGCAAAATGACGTAAAGCATGGTCTGTACATGGGTCATGCCGATGGCCTTTGCGCCCTCGGTCTGGCCCGGGTCAATAGAAAGGATACCGCCACGGACTGTCTCAGCCATGTAGGCACCGGTATTGATGGACAGGATGAAATATGCGGCCTGCCACATGCTTAAATTCAAGCCTAAAAGCGGAAGCATACCGTAGTAGATAAACATGGCCTGCGCCATCATCGGGGTACCGCGGAAAAATTCCACGTAGGCATTCATGATGAGCTTGATCACCCATAAAACTGCCTTTTTGATCGGATTGTCTTTTGCTTCAACCGGAATGGTCTGCACGATACCTACTGCGAAACCGATGATACATCCCACAATGGTGCCCACCAGCGCAATGCGGATGCTGACTCCGGCACCCTGCAGCATAGACATTCCGTATCTCTGGAATACGACCATCACACGGCCGAAAAAGTCTGTTGGCATAATACTTTCTCCTCTGAAAATTAAAACTGTAAATCAAGGGCGCGCCTGACGGTGCGCCCACATGGAATCTGAATTAGTTAGCCAGCGGCTGAACGGAAATTGCCTCGTCCATCATAGCAGAGAAATCATCTTTGGTCATCTTGGTGAGGACGCTGTCGATGGCTTCTTTTAACTCGGTGTTGCCCTTCTTCATGGAGATACCGATGTTGATATCCTCATCGCTTACCTGGAAGTCGTCATCGCCGCCACCAAACTCAAGCATCTTGAAGTTCGGGTAAGCAACCAGTGCGCCCTTACCGGTCGGCTGGTCAGTTACAACCAGGTCACACTTGTCTGCGTTTAAGGACATGAGCATATCCGGTGCGCTTGCGGTTGCAGCCAGGATGTTTGCGTCCGGGATCTGCGGCAGGCAGTTCTGATACCAGATGGTGCTCTGCTGGGAAGTACAGGTTGCGCCAGCCAGGTCTGCAACGCTCTTTGCGTCTGCGTACTTACCGTCCTGTTTTACCAGGGTAACGATGGTTGCGTAGTAGTACGGCTCAGAGAAATCGACTGCCTGAAGACGCTCCTCGGTAATGGACTGGCCTGCGATTACGCAGTCAACCTGACCGGACTGGATCGCCGGGATCAGGGAATCCCAGTCAAGGCGAACGATCTGCAGGTCATAGCCTAACTCGTCACAGATCTTCTTTGCCATCATAACATCGTAGCCGTAAGCGTACTCGTTGCTGTCTGCGATCGGAACCGCGCCGTTGGAATCATCCGGCTGGGTCCAGTTGTACGGTGCGTATGCGCACTCCATAGCTACCTTTAATACTTTCTTCTCACCATCTTTTGCAGCCTCGGTCTCGCCTGCTGCGGTGGTCTCTGCTGCGTCTGCAGCACTCTCAGCAGCGGTAGTATCTGCTGCTGCGGTGGTCTCAGTCTTGCTGCCGCCGCATGCGGTCATGGATGCTGCCATCAGGGCTGCCATAGCGGCTGCCATCAGTTTCTTTGCGTTCTTTTTCATAATGCTTCCTCCTCGTGTTTGCATAAAAAAGGTTCCTGAACAGTCACAAAAAAGTAAAGAAGCCCCTTGGTTGAAGGCTCCTTTGCTTTCTTTTTCACGCATATCTTGTTTTATAAGCTTTTTTAATCATACAACCCGTATGCAGCTTTGTCAATTGCTTTATTTTGTTAAGTAACTATCCCATTCCCGTCTCAGGCTCCGGGGCCAGGTGTCTGGGATACGCCCGGCGTGCTGCTCACACCGGAACCGGACAGACCACCGGAACTGCTTCCCGGACCACCGGGTGCGTTCTGAATGCCGCCGGATGTACCTCCGCTTCCCGGACCACCGGATGAAGAACTGCCGGATGAAGAGCTCTGGCCGGAACTGTTCTGTCCCGGATAAGCCTGCGCCTGACCGGAACCAGAGGAAGCCGCGCTGGTCGGCTGAGACGCTGCGGTGGTCGGCTGGGATGCCGGCTGTGCCGCGGTGGTTGGCTGAGGAGCTGCAGTCGTCGGCTGCGCCGCAGCGGATGACTGGGAACTTCCTCCGTTCTGGGCTGCCGTTGTCTCATGCGCCCCGGACGGATTATTTGAAGCGGCCTGACTCTGCTGCGGCTTTGTCTCCGCTGCCGGCTGGGTCTGCTGCGGTGTCGTCTCCGATGCCGCACCGCCATTCTGGGCCGTAGTGCTGGTCGTGCCGCTTCCCGAGCCATCCAGATGATAGCAGATCACCGGCATGCCTGCGGAAATATTCTCGTAAACGGTCCTGGCCACTGCCGGAGGCAGATTGATACAGCCGTGGGAACCATTTGTCTTATAGATTTTGCCGCCAAAGCTGGACCGCCAGTAAGCATCATGCATACCAATGCCGCCGTTAAACGGCATCCAGTAGGATACCGGTGTCGCGTAGTTCTCGCCTTTTAAAGTAGCATTGCGCTGCTTGTAGGTCAGCGGATATACACCGGCCGGAGTACTCCAGCCCCTGGACTCATTGCCGGACACAAAATCCGACTGTACCACAAGCTTTCCTTCCTTATAAAAGAACATGTGCTGAGCTGTCAGGTTGATCTCCGCGTAGGTATTTCCGTAGTCATTCCCATCATGCGAAGCTGCCGTCTGGCTGTAGACCGGCTCCCGCTCCTGACTCTCGCAGGAAAGGAGGATCTGTTTTAAGGCCGCAGTTTCCTCACTCTGATTAATTTTCCAGCCATACACACTTTTACTGATGGTAACCGTCTGTCCGTAAGAGGTTTTCAGGGTCTTTGGCTTGTAAGCCGTATTGTAGGTCTGTGCCAGCCAGGAAACATACTCGCCAATCTTTGCATCATCTAAGGATACACCGCCCTGCCCGTTGCTCACCAGCCAGGTATGGATCTTCTCACCATCCAGCACCTCGCTTTTGCTGCCAAAACGGTAGGTAATCGTGGTATGCACGTATTTGTTCCACGCCTCAAGCTCTGCATTCAGTGCTTCATTGTCCGCCGTAATCTGCGGTTTCTCGTAAACATCCGCATCCTCCAGAGAGAGGGATTCCTGGAAATTTAAGATTGCGTCATGCACCGCGCCGGAAAGAAGCTGTGGGTCCGGACTTGCTCCCTGTTCCTCCGGGACAATCTCATACCCTTTCCCGGAAATATAATCCGATATGTACGCGTCCTGCGGTGCCGCAGCCCGCTCCGGCGTTAAACAGTTAAGCCCTGACACCGCGTCGGAAAGCTTTGCGTCATCAAAAGCTGCCATGGTATCGATGGTATAGTCCACATACCGGCTAATATGAAAGCCCCAGGCCAGCGTATTCTGATTGTCCAGGATCTGCTCCAGCGTCCCGTCAAATTCCGGATGCAGGCCGATATCCACGCCCTGAATTGTTTCTGTCTCTCCTCCACGCTCCTGAATCGTCAGGGTATAGCCATTGGTCTCTTCGGTAATCCGCTGTTTGGTTTCCTCCGGTGTCAGGCCGGATACATTCAATCCGTTCACCGTGGTATTGGGGAAATAGACCCGTTTGTATTTCTGTCCCATTCCCACATAGACAGCGCCGGCAGCAACTGCCGCAGTCAGGACTGCTCCCCCGACTGCTACGGCAATTTTTCTGCCGGTTCTTTTTCGTTCCTGTCCCTGGTTTTCCGAATCCGGTGCTGCGTGATCCGGTGCGCCCTGATTCTGCGTATTCTCATTCAGCCTGCTCTGATGATTCTTTTCCACATTCTCCTTCCGTTTCTGCCTGTTCCATTTGCCACGGCTGCGCCCATGGCCAGCCCGCTGATTTTCTGTTTCCATAAATATCTTTCATTCCTTCTATATCATATCTTGTTAATTATAACAAATGACCGGGATTCCTGTATATACCAGGTCATAAAGTGCTGCTGCCTTCTCCGGCGGCAGGTTCACACAGCCATGGCTGCCACCATTCTGGTAAATGGTTCCGCCGAATTTGCTGCGCCAGTTCGCGTCATGAAGTCCGATTCCGCCGTTAAACGGCATCCAGTAGGAAACCGGTGTCTCGTACTCATACTTACCGTCCGCCTTCTTCTGCCCGCGCAGGACACGGTCACGCTGCTTGTAGGTGAGACTGTAAAGTCCCGGCGGTGTCGTGTAATTCTTGGAGACATTGCCGGTTACACACGGTGCGTCCCAGACAACCGCGCCATCTTTTGTCATGTATACATGCTGGCCGGAAAGGTCTGCTTCCACATAGGTGCTTCCCCATTCTGCCGCGCTGCGGTCCACCGCTCTGGATGCATAGACCGGCTCCCGGCTCTGGGACTGGGCGCTGCGGATCACATCCGCAAGAGCCTGGGCTTCTCCGTCCTGGTCAATCTTCCAGCCAAAGGGTCCTGTCACACTGACATCCCGGCCGGTGACGGTGTGGAAGATGCGGGCAGTTCCCGCCGTATTATATTTCGCAGCCAGAGTCTGTACATAGGCATTTACCTGATCCATATTCAGCTGAATCTGACCATTCGCGCTTCCTGTGATCCAGGAACAGATGGTTGCGGAATCCAGCACCTCGCTCTGCTCTCCAAACGTATAAGTAACCGTCATCTCCCGGCACCGGTTCATGGTGTCGCAGAGCGTTTTTAAATTTTCATCGTCCTGGGTCACAGACGGTGTATAATAGCAGCCTGCTGCCTCCAGATCCACCTCTGCTTCGCCTTTGGATGCTGCCTCCCGTATGAGCTGCGCGGTCTTTTCCCGGTCTACGTTATTGCCGCGCACCTCCGGGACAATGGTAAAGGGCTGGCCTTCCTGATAACCGGACACATAGGCATCTGCCGTTGTGACAATGCTGCTGCCGCTGATGGCATTTAAACTGCCAATCTTTGCATCCAGCGCCGCACTGTCAAAGCTGCCCGCCATATCAGAACGGTGCTTATTGTCCGCATCCGGGCCAGAGAGCCGTCCGGACGCATTCTGCTGATCCAGAATCTGCTGCAGGTATCCCTCCGGCAGTCCCACGGAGTAGCCAATTTCCGGTCCGGTGATGACCTCCGTCTTTCCGCCCTTTTCCTTTATGGTAAGTTTGTAATCGCTGGCGTAAAAATCCGCAATGCGCTGTGTGGCCTGATCCACCGTCATGTTGCTGATACCAAGGCCATTCACCGAGGTTCCGGACACAAAGGTCGTTTCATCTGCGTAGGCTGTGCAGGACAGCGCAAGGGCAAACCCTGCGGCAAACACCATGCATTTCACGTTCCGTCTCCAGTTTTTTTTCATATTCCATCCTCCCGACACGCGTCCGCATGTCTTATCTGCGCCGGCCTTATCTCCGGCCGGCAAAATCCGTTTTCGCAGCAATCGTATCTCCCATTATAGAAGCAGTCAGAAAAACCGTCAAGCACATGCACCTGACGGTTTTCTTACGGTTTTAGGAATTCAGAAGCCAGACAAAATACCCGGCATAGCAAAGCAGCATCAGGATTCCTGTTTTTCTGGTCAGTTTCTGGTTCCGGACGGTTCCAAGCAGCAAAAGAAGCGCTGCGCCGATTGCCACAAATGTATCCACCCGGAATCCGGGCTGAAAACTCACCGGCGTGATCAGGGCCGTAGTTCCCACCACAAACAGGATATTAAAGATATTGCTCCCCACAATGTTTCCGATGGCAATATCTGCCTTTCCCTTTAAAGCTGCTGACACCGAGGTAAACAGCTCCGGCAGCGAGGTTCCAAGCGCCACGATGGTCAGGCCTATGAAACGCTCACTCATTCCGATCATCTTTGCAATGGCTGTTGCCGCATCGACAGTTACATCACTTCCCGCCACTACCAGAACCAGGCCGATGACCGCACCGGCAAACAGCTTCCAAAGCGGCTGGAGCTCCTGCGCATCCACGTTGTCCTGCCGCCCGCTCATTGCCATATACAAAAGATAGGCCAGATAGATCAGAAACAAGATCCACAGCAGCGCGCCTTCTCCGCGGCTCACCACACTCCCGCTGAATCCAGCCAGAAGCAGAACAGCCGTGATAAAGATCATATACGGAATCTCAATCCGCACCGTAGACTTTGCCACGGCCAGGGTCACAATTGCGGATGTGATTCCCAGAATAATCAGGATATTTAAAATATTGCTTCCCACAATGTTTCCAATGGTGATCTCCGCGTTTCCCTTCAGCGCTGCCGTGATACTGACGGCGGCTTCCGGCGCGCTGGTCCCCATGGCCACAATGGTCAGGCCAATCACCAGCTGTGGGACCCCAAAGCGGTCCGCAATTCCAGAACTGCCCTCCACGAACCAGTCCGCTCCTTTTACCAGCATGCCAAAGCCAAGTGCTAAAAGCAATAGTTCCATGATGATTTTCATAAGCATATCCTCCTTCTGTCAGTAGCGGCCAGATTTTCGTTTTCCACAACATGAAAAGCGAGACTCCCACCGTACCATTGTCGTTGTACGGTGAAAGTCTCGCTGCTTAGTCGCAAACCGGATTTTCCACTGCTTCGCCGCGTCAGGCAAAACTGCTTCCAATCGTACTGACGGTTCTGCAAACATCTGCCTTTATCGGCAGCATGTCAGCTACTCCCTTTCCCTTAAATCCATCTTAGCAGATTTTCTCAATAACTGCCATGGATTTTCCTGTTTTTAACAAATTTTTAACTGCCTCAGGCCTCTTCGCTGTTCTTCTTCTCAGCAGCCTGTCTCTGAAGCGCTGCGGAAGCGGCTGCCGCAATGGCCTGGTCGGACGCTGCCTGAGCCCGCGCTGCCGGGTCCTGCTGTACCGGAACCGGACGGTTCACTGCCAGTGGAAGGTTCACGCCCATGATGTTTAAGACAACACCCTTTGCTTCTTTATCTAATACCTTTGGAAGCTGCGCCGCGTCTACAATCACCGGCTTAAATGCCTTGTTTCGGTTAAAACGGCTGAATTCCACGGCATCCGTGAATACCAGCTGGTATTTGTCACCGGTGTTCAGCTTAACTAACGGAGTTCCGTTGCCATCCTGCTGCAGCGCAAAGATAAATTTGCTCTTCATAAAGTCGGCAGACATCTCCTCCTGGAGCTGTGCCATGCGCTTTTCATCCTGAACTTCTTTCGGTCTGCGCACTTCCTGGGCAAAATACAGCGCCGTCAGATGAAGCTGCGGATTCTCAATCCACTGCTTGCCCTCTTCCAGCTGCGGATCTTCTCTGCGCTTTGCGAATTCATCGATCTGGATCAGATCCATCTTGTCATCATAATGGATTTCCAGCGCATTAACACCCATGGTGTAGAGGTTTGTAAAGAATAAAAGCATATGGCTGGAAAGAATCTTGGCAGCTCCTACCGGAATCTGCTTTTCCTTTAATTCTTCTGCTTTTGCTTTGGCCGTATCTTCTGCCAGATATACAAACACCTTATCATCATAGGTTTCTGCGTCACATTCCACATATGGTTCTTTGGTAAATCCGGATATCAGTACGTAAACTGCTCCCTCTGCCTCTTTCATCTGCAGCAGCAGTCTGTCTTTTCCCTCACTCATGTTACACTCCTGTCCGCGGTTCCACATCGTAGCTTCTGCGTTCCGCCTGTCTTTTTCCGTCAACCGCATTCCTGTCGCTTCACGGTCTGCACCTAATTATACAGGCTTTTTCCCGCTTTTTCAACCAATGTTTTCCTGCAGCCAGCCACTGTTTTCCATCCGGCACGGGAAATCAGTTCCAGTTCATCCGCCCATAGCGCAGGGTCATGCCGCGGATTTCCTGTTTTAAATCCTCCGTCAGATCAGACTCTGTCAGGCGCCATTTCCAGTTCGTTCCCACGGTGGACGGCTTATTGATCCGGCTCCGGTTGTCCAGTCCCATATAATCCTGCATCGGAATGACACAGAGAACTGACCTGCTGCGAAGGATCAGGCTGATAAAGGATTTTCCAAGTTTTGACTGCGGGGTATACTGGTCACAGAGATAATCCCGCGCCATCTTCTGCTCTTCCGGGGTAATGCTCTTCCACCAGCCCGCCAGTGTCTCATTGTCGTGGGTTCCCGTGTAGGCCACGGAATTTTCCGGATAGTTGTGCGGCAGATAGTCATTAGCACAGCCGGAATCCCGGGAATCGAAGGCGAACTCCAGCACCTTCATGCCAGGGAATCCGCTCTCCTGCACCAGACGGCGCACGGAATCCGTCACGTACCCAAGATCCTCGGCAATGACCTGCTTCCAGCCAAGGGCCTGCTCCACCTTCCGGAACAGATCGATGCCCGGCCCCTTCTCCCAGTGTCCGTTCACGGCAGAGGTATCCCCGTACGGAATGGAATAGTACTCATCAAATCCTCGGAAATGGTCAATGCGCACAACATCGTAGAGACGGAAGCAGTAAGCCAGTCTTGAGATCCACCACCGATACCCGGTCTCCCGGTGATAATCCCAGCGGTAAAGCGGATTTCCCCAGAGCTGTCCGTCCGCGGAGAAGCCATCCGGCGGGCATCCGGCTACCGCAAGCGGAACATTGTCAGCATCCAGCTGAAACAGCTCCGGGTGCGCCCAGGCATCCGCGCTGTCCATGGATACATAAATCGGAATGTCTCCGATCAGCTGGATTCCCCGCTCGTTGGCATACGTCTTCAGCTGGTTCCACTGGCGGTAAAACAGATACTGCAGATACTGCTGAAATTCGATATCAAAGTACAGCTCCCTGCGGTAGTAATCCATGGCATTGCCCCAGCGCAGGCGGATGTCTTCCGCCCATTTCGTCCACGCTGCACCGTCAAACCGGTCCTTGACTGCCATGAAAAGGGCATAGTCCGAAAGCCACCAGTTATTTTCGGCAACAAATTTCTGGTAATCCGGATTTGTATGGATATGGCTGCGCTCATAGGCCTTGCGAAGCAGCGGATAGCGCCCCAGATAAAGCTTTTCGTAGTCGATATCCCGCGCTTTCGTTCCAAAATCTACTGCATCACATTCTTCTTTTGTCAGAACGCCTTCCTCAATCAGCGCTTCCAGGCTGATGAAGTAAGGATTGCCCGCAAAGGTGGAAAAGGACTGGTACGGAGAATCCCCGTAGCTGGTCGGTCCCAGCGGAAGAATCTGCCAGTAACTCTGTCCGGCTTCCTTCAGCCAGTCCACAAACTCATAAGCGCTTTTTGAAAAACATCCGATGCCGTATTTCGACGGCAGACTGCTAAGCGGCAGCAAAATTCCTGCTGATCTGTTCATATGTTCAATACTCCCTTATTGTTTATCCTGATTTCAAAGGGTCAGACTATACTGACACCGTTACCATAACACCAAAATGATCGGACACCACCGGATACCGTGTTCCATTGCAGATGACTCTGCTGGAACCGATGCGGACCGGATTCCGGCTGAAAATATAATCCAGGCGGCAGCTCTCCCCTTCTGCCATCCTGTCTCTCCAGCCATCGATCACATGGTCCACGGTCGCGCCGTCATCTTTCTGCTCCGCCAGAACATAGCTGTCCAGCCACCCTGTCTTTCGGATGCAGTCATAGCCCTCACCGGACACCGCGGACGGGCTGTTAAAATCTCCCAGAAGCCAGACATTGGTTCCGCGTTCCAGTCTGCCCTTTTTTTGCAGGATCCGGTTTAACTGTTCCCACTGCCCTGCAAATGGATCTTCCGCATCGTCCCACCATCCCATGTGGACAGTGTAAAACCAGCTATCCGGGGCCGCCTCCGTGCGGATGCCAAGCATCCGCCTGGTCTTCCAGTAATGGTAATCTGAGGATCGGCTGATCTGAAACTGGTCCGTATCCGCGATGGGTGATAAGCTGAGCAGTGCCATGCCTTCATCGTAGCGGTCATAGCCCAGCTTTGCCGAGATCCAGGTCCAGGAATAGGAAAGCCCGGAGTCATTTAAAAGTTCTGCAAGCCTTGCCGCATGGTTTCCTCTCCGCACGGGGAGAGAAAAGCCGCTGCAGCGCACAAATCCAGGCAGCTCCTCATCCGGCCAGATTTCCCCGCCAGCCAGCTGATTCACCTCCTGCATGGCCAGAATGTCCGGTTTTTCTTTCCGGATGACTTCCGCAAACGCACGCAGTTTTTTCTCGTAATGTTCCTCAATAAGGCTGTGGGTATTCAGTGTGATCAGTTTCATGTTCTGTCCTCTTTTTCTCCCGGGGCTGTCGCACAATTGTCTCCAGAACGTATCGGAAACAATTGTGCGACAGCCCCTGTTTTCTTACAGGATATCGTTGATATCGGATTTCAGCACATCGGCCTTCGGTCCGTACACAGCCTGGATTCCCTGATCCTTTTTGATCAGTCCCAGAGCTCCTTCTGCTTTCCACTCCGGAAGCTCCGCCACTTTGGAAAGATCTTTGACTGTAACACGAAGGCGGGTCATGCAGGCATCCACCAGCACAATGTTCTCTCTTCCTCCAAGCAGCGCAATGATGCGTTCTGCCTGGCTGTTTTCCTTTTTAGTTCCGGCACCCGCGTCACTGCTTCCAGCCGTCTGCGTGCCATCCTCCTGAGCCGACTCATCGGTATAATTTCCAAGGCGTCCCGGAGTCGCAAAGCCGAATTTTCCGATCATAACGTAAGCAACCGCATAGCCGATGATGAAAAATACCACCACGCAAATCACAAAGTTGATGAGGTCACCGCCCAGGCCAGCCTTTAAGGACATGGGAATGCGGGTGATAAATTCCAGGTTTCCAAAGGAATGGAGACGCAGATGGATCACACCGGCCATGGCAAAGGCACATCCCTGCAGCACCGCATAAACCACATAGAGCGGCAGCGCGCAGAACATGAACATAAACTCTAACGGCTCCGTCACACCGGTCAGGAACACGGCCAGCACGGTGGAGAAAAACATGGAGCGGTAATTCTGGCGCTTGTCGGCATCGACACGGCGGTACATAGCCAGCGCGATACCAAGCAGCAGGCCGGTGGCTCCAATCATCTGGCCCACTTTAAACCGGGCCGGTGTTACCGTGGTAAGAAGGTTCGTGTAAGCTTCCATATCGCCCGCATTCTTAAAGTTGATCAGGTCCGTTGCCCAGGCCAGCCACAGCGGATCCTGGCCAAATACCTGGCTTCCCGCGTTCACACCGGTCGCAATGGTGTAGGTGCCGCCAAAGGAAGTGTAGTTCATCGGAATGGTCAGCATATGGTGCAGGCCGAACGGCAGCAGCAGACGCTCCAGAGTTCCGTAAATGAACGGTGCCAGGATTGGAGATGTGGAGGAAGAATTCGCGATCCACACACCAAACGCGTTGATTCCGGACTGTACAACCGGCCATACCAGGGCCAGGATCAGGGAAATGATCACGGACCAGGCAATGCAGACCATCGGCACAAACCGTTTGCCGTTAAAGAATGCCAGAGCATCCGGCAGCTTCCGGAAATTGTAGTAGCGGTTATAGATCACGCCTCCGGCAAAACCGGAAATGATTCCCACGAACACTCCCATGTTCAGCGCCGGAGCCCCCAGCACGGAAGTGAAGTATCCGTTTACCAGGATTTCCTGGCCAAACAGCGTGTGGGTAACCGCATCCGGATCGCTGAGCATAGCGGAGGTCACCCCGAAAATGGAACCGGTGATCTGGTTGATCAGGATAAAGGTAATGATTGCCGCGAAGGCGCCGCCTGCCCGTTCCTTTGCCCAGGAGCCGCCAATCGCAATCGCAAACAAAATGTGCAGGTTATTGATCACGGCCCAGCCGATGTTCTCCATCGTGCTTCCCACCGTCATCAGCACGGAGAGATCCGCTCCCGCCATCTGAACCAGCTTTCCAAGGCTGATCATGAGGCCTGCTGCCGGCATAACCGCAATGACGGTCATTAAGACTTTGCCAAGCTTCTGCAGAAAATCAAAGTTGAAATTCAGGCGCTGCTTCTGTGACGGCTTCCCGCCCGGGTTCCCCGCAGCCTTTTCTGCTGTTTTCGGAGCTGTTTCTTCACCATCCGCAGCCTTTTCTGCTGCCTTTGCAGCTGTTTTTTCGCTGTCTGCAGCTCTTTCTGTGTTGTCCGCAGCTGTCTTTGCGCTCTCTGGCACCTCCATCAGCACCGTTTCCCCTGCTTTCACCGGGCCCTCGGTGCTGTTTAACTGCTGTCCGTTGAAGCCGCCGCACACCAGAACCGGTGTGATGGGATTGATTCCGCGTTCCTTTAAATATGCCAGATTCACCTCAGACAGAAGGTCCCCGGCCTTTACCTGGTCACCTGGTTTTACAAAAACCTGAAAACATTCCCCGTTTAAATGTACGGTCTCCAGCCCCACATGGATCAGAAGCTCCAGGCCTTCTGCCGTACGCAGGCCAAAGGCATGCTTCGTATCTGCCACGGAAACAATCTCGCCGTCCACCGGACTGAGCAGTTTTCCCTCAGACGGGATCACTGCCATGCCATCCCCGATGATCTTCTGGGAAAATACCGGATCCGGAACTTCGCCAAGTCCCACGGCTTCTCCTGTCATCGGAGAAAGAATTTTGCTGCACTTCATAAAAATATCCCCCTCATATTTTTTGACCGGTTCTGCGCCCTGTGTGCTGTCCTGTAATTCTCCTGTGTTGTTTTGCGCAACTAATGCAACCGTTTGCATTAATTATATCTGTTCTGCACGAGGATTGCAATCTAATTTTGGTTTTCGCCGTGCTTTCTCCACTTTTCACAACTTTTTAGCGCCGTTTTTGTGCGTATTGTCCATGTGCCTGCGAACAATGTTCCATGCAACATTTGCATAAATTTGCACGCCATTGTTGACTTTTTTTCCGCAATCCCGTAAAATAAGAGGAAACTGACGAACCATCCGGTTCCATATTTTAACAAAGAAAGGAAGCTGGAATCATGTCCGTGACCATCAAGGATGTGGCTGCACTGGCTGGTGTATCTGCCTCTACGGTTTCCCGCACCTGCAAAGACAGTCCTTCCATCAGTGAAGAGACGAAACGCAAAGTAAGAAATGCCATGAAAGAACTGGGCTATGAACCCAATTTCCAGGCCAGCAACCTGGCATCCCGAAACACGCGCACCATCGGCATTATCCTGCCGGTATCCGCCCGTGAGGTCTACGAAAACTCCTTTTATCTGGAGGCAATCCGCGGCATCAGCCAGGTCTGCAACCAGCAGCATTACATCAGCACCATCGTGACCGGCCAGGATGAGGACGAAGTACTGGAAGCCGTCCGCTCCATGGCCCGCATCGGGCAGACTGACGGCTTTATCCTGCTCTATTCCCGCCAGAACGATCCCGTAATTGAATACCTGCACCGGGAAAAACTTCCCTATGTACTGATTGGGAAAGCCTGCCAGTACGCCAACCAGACCATTTACATTGATAACGACAACCTGCTGGCAGGAGATGAGGCCACCGAATATCTTTACCAGCTTGGCCACCGGAAAATCGCCTATCTGGGCGTAGACAACAGCCTCGTCTTTTCGGCTGACCGCAGAAACGGCTATCAGCTGGCGCTGAGCCGCCATGGTATTATGCCTAAGCCGGAATACTGTGTGGAGCTGCCGTCCATCACTGCCGATAAAGACACACCGGTACATACGCTGCTTCGGTCTGCCGACCGTCCTACCGCCATTGTCGTCAGTGACGATATCCTGGCCCTGACCCTGGAGCGTATCTGCATGGAAACCGGGCTTTCCATTCCGGGCGACATCTCCATTCTTTCTTTTAATAATTCACTGTTCGCACGGCTCACCTCGCCGCAGCTGACTTCCATCGATATCAATTCCTGTCAGCTTGGCATTGAAGCCGCCGCACAGATGATCAGCCATATCGAGCATCCCGGACTTCCTGCCACCAAGATCCTGGTGCCGCACCGGCTGATTGAGCGGGACAGCTGCGCGCGTCCTGCATCATGTTAGCAAAATAAGGGGATTTACCAATGAGTACGAATCGAAGAAGCGATATTGACATTGCCAAGGGCTTTGCCCTGTTTCTGGTGGTGCTGGGCCATGTGGTAACCATGCATCACACCATCTTCCGATGGATTTACGCATTCCACATGCCGGCCTTTTTCTTTCTCTCCGGCATGACATTCCGGCCGGAAAAATATTCATCCTGTCTGGATTACATCAAAAAAAGGGGGCGCACCCTCGTCCTTCCCTATTTTTTCATTACCATGACCGCGCTGGCCATCTGCACGATCCGGCCCTACTACCATCTGGCAATTGATGAATACGGCTGGAAGCACATTCTGAAATGGATTTTTTATTACGGCCAGCCCCAGCAGATCTACGTGGGCCAGCTCTGGTTTCTGCCTGCGCTGTTTTTTGCCGGACTATATGCCCTGATCTGGCTGCGGATCTTTGACAAAAAAAGCATTACGGTGCGCTGCTATGCCCTTGTTGCCCTGATACTGGCAGGGACTTATATCCGCCTGGCAGACCCGTTAATCCCAGTCATGAACCGCCTCCCCTGGAAGGTAGATTCCGCCCTCTGTGCTGCCGTATTCCTGATTGCCGGATACTACGCAAATCGCACAAAACTTCTGGAAAAAATGATGCCATACGCTGGTTTTCTGATTCCGTTTTTTGCGGTATTAAGCTTCTTTTTCGGTCCAAAACTCAGTGATTACGTAAATCTTTGCGACTGCCGCTACACTGCGCCGCCTTACTATTTTGGTGCTGCTTTTTCCGGTATCTTCGCACTGCTTCTCACAGCAAAGCTGGCCGCGCTCCCGGCTGTATCCGGCAGTGTATTTTCCCGGTTCTGGCAATTTTGCGGACGCCGCTCCATGCTTCTTTTCTCCATTCAGAGCTTCGCCCTCTACTTCTTTGTGGAGCTGATCCTGCGCACCACCGGAGTAGAATTAAAGCCCATGGAATGGATGCCCACCAGGCTTTCCACCTTTGCGCTGACCACGGCTACCTTCGCCCTGATCTGCCTCATTGGCTGGCCCAGGGACTGCTATAAACGAAAAATGGAACAGAAATAAAGAGCTGTAGTAACAAAAGCAGGCGCCTGATTTTTCAGGTACCTGCTCTTATTTTGCCGTTATTCATACCCTATATGATCTTTTTCCGTATCTGTTCAGTAGGTCTGCGCATTCACTGCGCTGACCGTATGAAAACATGGGCTTGCAGGCAAAAATCCCATTGCCGAAGGCAATTTTCAATGGATTTTTGCCCGTAACTGTGAGGGTACTGAACAGTTACCTTTTTCCTGTCTTTCAGTCCGGCTTTTATGCCATGATGCTTCCCAGCGATTTTTTCAGCTGCGCGATTTCTTTTTCCAGGGCCGCTTTTTTCTTCTGATCTGCCTCAAATTCTGCCATCTCCCCGGTCTGGCTTTCCTCACCGGCAAAGCTTAAAAAGCCCTGGGTAAATACAGATGGATACTTAAACTTCTTATCTGCTTTTTCAAAATGAACCAGCAGCGTGCCGTTGTCATTGGACTGGACCACTCCGGCTCCGTAGGTCTTATGACGCACCTGTTTTCCTACCACATCCGGCAGATTCACCGGCTTGTCCTGCAGCTCTTTCAGGCGTTTTTCTTTTAATTCGATTTCCTGTTTCAGCTTCTCCTGAGCCGCTTTGGCCTCTGCCGTTTTTGTGCGCTCTCTGGACGGAGTTTTGCGGATGTCCATGCCGGCATAGTAACGATACAGGCTGGCACAGTCCATGATATCATACACAAGAATATGCATCTGGTCATCGTAGCCGTCCAGTTCTTCCTCAAACAGGTCGCTATAAAGCCCCGTCAGTTCTTCATTTTCACGAATCGCATCCAGCAGCTCATCACACATCTGGTAATAGCTTTCCAGTGAAAAATTCTTGCTGCTGAAATCTCCATCATACTCAACACAGGCAGCCCAGCCGGAAGCAGAGGCCGCGTCAAACATATAGTTTTCTTCCGGTTTCCACAGATTCAGATAATAGAGCACATGGTCGCGGTTCTGAAGATACTTCCGGGTTCCGCGCTCATAATAACGGATACGCTCGTTGATCTTGTCCGCAAAGAAATCCGCACGGTCCTGACGTTTCTGAAGATCTCCGCCGTCATCACTGAATAAAAAGCGGCAGCACTCTCTCACGTACTCAACTTCATTTTCCCGCGCAAGAAGCATGCGAAGGCCTGCCACCGGCTGCATAGCCGCGTCATCCAGAAGGTTTCCCGCCTCACGCATGGCCTTCTCAAACATTCCGGCAAAATCCGCCGCATCCAGATTCCAGAATCGCTTAAAACACCCTACAGCGCGCCACTTGTACACCTGGTCGCTGTCATCTGCCTGCTCCAGTCCTGCCAGACGGCTGATATACTGTTCTAATACGGTTTCAAAATTCTTCCTGTTCATATTCCTCACCTGTTCGTTAAATTTGCAGTCTGTTTCCAGTTTCTGCATATTGTTTTCACTGGATTCTCATTATATAGCAGAGAAATTTCTCATTCAAGACTTGACTTCCCTTTCACAATATGCTTGTATGGACTGAGCGATTCCCTCTTTGCAAATCCAGCTTCCAGTTGGTATAATAGACGGAACAGATTCTGCTGATACAGATTTATTTCGGCGGACATAAAAACATTACCCTTTCAGGAGGAATCCATATGAAACAGCCGGTTGTCGTGAAACATACACGGATTGGAGAAGGAACTCCCAAAATCTGTGTCCCCATTGTAGAAAAAGATCCAGACTCTATTCTCGCTGCCGCCAGAAACCTGATCTCATCCGGCCCGGATCTTGTCGAGTGGCGCTGTGACCATTTCGATCAGGCCGAAGACCCGGAAGCCGCCGTGCACATTCTGCAGGCGCTCCATGAGGTACTGGGCGATATTCCTGTCCTCTTTACCTTCCGCACCAAAAAGGAAGGCGGGGAAAAAGAGATTTCCGCCGCGGCCTATGAACGGTTAAACTGCCAGGCAGCCGCAAGCGGCCTTGCAGACCTCATCGATGTGGAAATTTTTACTGGTGATGATACCGTCCGTTCCATTCTGACCGCTGCCCACCGCACAGGTGTTCCTGTAGTTGCCTCCAATCATCATTTTCATGAGACCCCGGACCAGGAAACCATCCTGGAAATCCTCACCAAAATGGACCAGATGGGCGCCGACATCTTAAAGATTGCCGTAATGCCCCAGTCCCGGAAAGATGTGCTGACTCTGCTTTCCGCTACAGAGGAGATGGACCGGCGCACCACAAAGCCCCTCATCACCATGTCCATGGGGCCAGTTGGCATGATCAGCCGTCTGTGCGGGGAAGTCTTCGGCTCTGCCTTAACCTTTGGAGCAGTCGGAAAAGTTTCCGCACCGGGACAGATTGGCGCAAAGGATCTGGCCCACGTGCTGAATCTGATCCACCAGAGTATGGAAAGCAGACAGAGCTGATATACCAGATGAATCGGGCAGAAAAGGAATGCATGGTTTTCGCTGCCTCGCATTCCTTTTTTGCATCATTCACTCCCGGTAATAGCAATTGCCGCTGCACCCTTTCGAAAATAAAGTCTGCTTCATTTTTTTCTGATATTCCTCTTCCGAATCGGACTGTTCCAGAATTTCCAGGGCTTTTCGCAGATTTCGGATGTCGCGTTCCATAAAGTCCGTGTAGTTTCCCCGGCCAACTAATTTCAGATGGGTGATGCCCGCCTGCTGAAGCTGGTACAGGGCGCAGAGGCCGCAGCCGGTGAAACCGCAGAGATAGCCGTCTTCGTCGTAAAGAAGCTGCTCTGCCCCCTCCAATGCACTTCCACTTTGATCCGCCATACAGTCACCGCCCTTTACCGGCCCCAGGCGATACGGCACCCGGCAGAGATAGCCCATCTCATCGCAGTGCAGGGAATTGCAGAATGCGCCGGTAAAATGGCATAGTTCATTTAATACAAAAGCTTCAAACTCCTCTCCATGCCCGGCCTGTACAACGCATTTCATATCATCAAAACGGTTTTTCCGATGGAAGATCAGGCGCCGGATTTTCTGCCGCTGAAATACAGAAAACATCCGGCTGTTCACTTCCGCATTTTCTCCGCTCAGATGGATTTCGCAGTCAATGTGCTCCCGTCTCAGATAACAGATCAGGGCCGGATCTGCCAGAATATAACTTTGAAATCCCAGTTCCATACACTGCCGGATGATCTTCGCAATTTCCGGATACTGCTCCGGAATATAATACAGGGCATTAAAGGTCAGATGCACTGGTTTCCCATATTTTTTCACCATCGCTGCCAGAATTTCCAACTCCGAAAAAGCCCCCAGCTGCACATTGCTGCAGAGCACTTCCCTACGGTTTAGCGGCAGTACGGTTCCATATTTCTTATTCCATTCATACGGCACATACCCGGCAAAAAACTCGTCCGCTCCGGCATCGCAAAACCGGATATATTCATCCAGAGAGCCAAGCCCGGCCACGATTTTCATCACATCCAACATGGCAGCACCAGCCTTCCCACTTGATTTTCTTTGCAAAATACTCTTGTCTTCTCCATATTATATGGCACAATTCCAGTCCGCTCCAAGATCTCAGAGTCCTTTCCAAACAGAGAATTGTAATGTCCCACCATGTTCAGATGACGCGGATACAGATACGCCTGCCATTCGCAGCGCCGGTCACAGCTGGTCACAAGTTGCTGCCTGCTCCGGTCTCCATAAACACTCCCTGCATACAGCGTGCAGTACTGGGAAGTGTTGGTCTGGTAAAAGGGCAGATGCAGGTGATTTTCCATCTTCCGTCCGGCGGCCGGCTCTGGGAATTTCTGCTCATAGCCGCAGCTTTCCCACTCAAAACGGTGGATTCCAAACTCCTGTTCCAGATACTCCCGGTAAAACTCTGCATTGAGATTGTTCTCCTGCAAAAGTTCCACATTGCCCTTTTTATATGGCATGCGCGGATCTTTTTTCCGCTTGTTTAACATTCTTCCATAACATGGGATCAGATCTGGCAGACTGTATTTCAGCATATCTGCCATAGCCCAGTCATTCACTTCAATTTCCAGTTTTGTGTTTTCTTCCCGGCACCACTGCTCCAGCTTTTTCAGCAGCTTCTCCATGTGTTTCAACTGATATTCCCGCACATAAGAGAAGGTAACCGTTATCTTAAGCCCCAGCTTACAGGCTTTGTCCAGCATAGAAAACAGCGTTGTTTCTTCTGGGAAAAGGAGATGGCAGAAGGCATTTCCAATATAGATCCGCTCCACTTTTCTCTCCCGAAACCAGTCCTGAAAAACCGGATACCGTTCCTGATAATCTGCCAAAAACTCGTCTATGCTCTGCTTTAAAAACTGTGTGTATACACTCGGGTGGTCCAGTTCCAGTGCCAGCGCTGGTTCCATCACTGCATATTTCCAAGTCTCTGCCTGCTCCGTTCCTTCACAATTTTCCCTGTTTTTGCCGTTTCCGAACCACGCATCCATCTGCTCCCGAAAAGAATCCGCAAAAATTTCATCCTCTTTTGCCGGATACCCGGTCATCTGCTCTGCCAGGCCGCCGTCATCCTCCGCCAGTTTCAGCCGGATATAGCGGTCATACTGACCAAACAGCATTCGCACTGCCTGCCGGTAGTCTTCCTGTTGTACTGCCACTGCATAACTGATAAAAAATTCTGTTTTCCGCTCTGTCTGCCAGGCGGCAGACATCACCGGAATTTCCCGATACCGGCCCTGCTTCAGATCATAAAAACAAAGACGGAATGACTTCTCCAAACTGCAAAACTTCTCCACACTTCGAAAGCAAAAACCATCCTCCGCCAGCTTCGTGATACGGACTTCCTTTTCACCATAAAAACCGGCCAGCAGGCCAAATGGGATCATCTCCACTGTGCTGTCTGTCCACTCCCACTTTATTTCTTGTTCCACCATCATCTCTCCCAAACAGAATTCTCGTTCCCGTGACGTTGTCACGCTCTTACACTCGCTACATTATAACAAAGTCTGAATAGAAATCATATGGCAATTTCTATTTGCCTTTTTTCTGAAAATACGTTATCGTTAAAGAAAAAACAACAGGAGAAAATAAGCTATGGCAAAAATTGACCATGCGGCAGTCCGCACCAGTTCTTATGAAGACGCCCAGAAATTTTTTGAAGATGTATTTGAAATGCATATGTGGCGGGAAATCGGTGAAAAGCCGGCCCGCAAATGTTGGTATAAAGAGGGGATTCAGCTCTGTGAAGTGGAGAACGTAAACACCGACGACCAGAACGGCTACGATCACATCTCCATCGCAGTAGACTCTGTAGAGGAAACAATGGAGAAGATCAAAGCATATCCAACCACCGCCATCAATGACCACTGGTTTTTCCTTCCAAACGGAACCAAAATCGAATTAAAGCTTCTGGAGAACTGGAAGCTGAATGACTAAAACCTGCAACACTATAATTCTATTAAAAAAGAAGCGGTATCTCCTCCGAGGCGGCGGCCCGCGCTGCGAAAAACGGCATGCCGGAGGCAAACAAACTAATTGAAAAACTCTTGGACGCCCGGAAACGCATGGATATCCTGACCTGCATCAAAAAGAAAGATTCCAAAAAGGCCAGAAAAGAGATGGAACAGCACATTGAACGGAGTATGGATAACATTCTGAAGAATTTCAAATTTCGATAAAACAGGGGTTAAAAACACATGGAACGAGACAGTGCACAGGAACAATATGACAAAATGACAAAAACACCGGTTCACCAGCTGGTGCTACGGCTGGGGCTTCCCACCACCGTCAGCATGCTGGTGACCAGCATCTACAACATGGCTGACACCTTTTTCGTCAGCCAGCTTGGAACCAGCGTCAGTGGTGCCACCGGCGTGGTATTCGCACTGATGGCCATCATCAACGCCTTCGGATTTATGTTCGGACACGGCGCGGGAAGCAATATCAGCCGGAAGCTGGGCGCCCACGATGTGGAGAGTGCCCGCGTATTCGCCTCCACCAGCTTCTTTCTGTCATTGCTGGCCGGGTCCGTCATTGGCGCGTTTGGCTTTTTATTTCACGCACCCTTCATGCGGCTTCTGGGCAGCACGGATTCTATTCTGCCCCACGCCATCGAATACAGTACCTGGATCCTTATTGCGGCTCCGGCCATGGCCTCCAGCTGTGTCATGAACAACATTCTCCGGTATGAGGGCAAGGCATTTTTCGCCATGCTGGGACTGGCTTCCGGCGGCATCCTCAACATCTTCGGGGATATGTTCCTGATTTTCGGGCTGAACCTGGGCGTGCGGGGCGCCGGAATCTCCACCGCGGTCTCCCAGTACATCAGCATGGCCATTCTCATCAGCCCGTTTCTCAGAAGAAAGGTACAGAGCCGCATCCACATCCGCTATGTGACCCGCAGCTTTGCCGATGTAAAAAACATCATCACCACAGGTTTCCCAAGCCTCATGCGCCAGGGCCTCAACAGCATTTCCGTGATGATCTTAAACCAGTGCTCTGCCCCTTATGGCGATGCCGCCATTGCGGCCATGAGCATTGTAACAAGAATCATCATGTTCCTGTTCTGTATTGCCCTCGGCATTGGCCAGGGTTTCCAGCCGGTCAGCGCCTTCAACTACGGCGCGAAAAAATACAGCCGCGTGCGGGAAGCCTTCTGGTTCAGCATCCGCAGCAGTCTCATTGTCATGAGCATTTCCGCCCTGGTCGGAATCGTGTTTGCGGCTCCCATCGTGCGTATGTTCCGGGATGACCCGACAGTCATCACCATCGGCATCACTGCCCTGCGGATTCAGTGCTTTGCCCTGTTCTGCATGCCATTCTCCCTGTGCGGAAATATGATGTTCCAGAGTATCGGGCAAAGTGGAAAAGCGACGTTTCTCTCCATGATCCGAAGCGGACTGATCTTCATCCCGGTCCTGTGGATTCTCAGCCAAACCATGGGACTTCTCGGCATCCAGACGGCCCAAACAATCGCAGATGCGGTTGCCGCAGCCATCACACTGCCAATGGTAGTGAAATTCTTCCGCGCCATGCCAGAGGATGTAGCGGACGCACAATAAAAATTTATTCCCGTACAGAAAATGCCAGGTGGCGTCAATTCAGCGCCCCTGGCATTTTCGTTACTTTATAATATTGCTATTTCAGCTTCAGCACTGCCACCTGCTGCAGCATCTCCCCATTCAGTTCGATGGAATTTCCCGCATACTCTACAACGCAGTCGCAAAGATTCGTGAACTCATCCAGGGTTCCGATGACATCGTAGCCAAAATCTGCCCCGCGGTAGTGCATGGGAATGGTAACCCGCGGCTGAATCTGATCGATAAGGACTTTGGCCTGCTTTGCATCGATGGTGTAGAAGCCGCCCACCGGGATCATCACCGCGTCCAGCCCTTTTAACTGCTCAATCTGCTCCGGCTCCAGTTCGCATCCAAGATCTCCCAGATGAGCCACGCGGTAGGTTCCGTCATCGAAAATACGAATGCAGTTTTCGCCTCGTTTTGCGCCCTGCACCTCGTCATGCCAGGTATGAATTTCCGTGATGGTAAATGGTGACGGTGTCTGGTCCTGTTTCAGAGTCACAACCGCTCTTGCATTATGATCTTTATGCTCGTGACTGCAGAATACCGCGTCTGCGGTCTCCCGCACCGGCGCAAGTCCCGGCACATAGTCATCCTCATACGGATCCAGAATCACTGTGTATCCGTTCGATTCCATCTTAAAGCAGGAATGTCCAAGCCATGTAAGTTTCATCATATCCTCCTCACAAAAAATATTTTTTCTGCTTACTTAATTTTCATCATCAGCATCCAGGTTCATTTCTAACCTATAATAAATATCGATATCCCGAATAATACCATCAATATCTTCATTGCCTAAATCATCCATCCACTCATGCAGTTCATTGATTGTTATGATTTCCTCTATTGCATTTCTGTAGCGCTTTTGTATAATTTCCATGCCATTTGCACGAGCTTCAATATATTCTTCCAGCTCCTTCTTAACTTTATCTTTTGAATCTTGCGTCTTAATTACAAAAGTTACTGGATAATGCATAACTTTATCTATGTCCAAAAGATACTTGTCATAATTATTCACTTCCGTAACCTGAAAGAATCGTCCAACAGGCCGCATAACAAAATCAATTCCGCCGTCATTTGCATTGGTTCTCCCTGTTTTATACAATTGAAGCCGTTCTTCCTTCACATCATCACGCGTATAGCCAAAATAAACTTTGATATTTTTATAATGATTTTTTAATATCGCATAGCTGATAATTTCAAAAATCCTTGCCTCTGCATCTTCCGAAAGCAGTTTTTGAATCTGTGCTTTTTTATCGGTATAATTTGTAAGCATATGAATGTTTTCCAGAATTTGAAGAAGCATATGATCTTTCGCAGCCAGAAGATCTATGTATTTTTCTATAATTCTACAGCAGGTTTTACTAATATCGATATTTCTCACATATAAATAGTCAATATGAAGTAAGTATTTTCCATTATCAACCACAATTAACAAGTTGACTGTGGATGGAAACTTGTTTTTAAATTCTGCGTTCACGCGTGAATTTAATGCGTGATTTTGTAATTTGCTTCCACCATACAATCCACGATAATAGTTAAACAAATGCATATAATCATAACCGTCAAACTTGCGATATTGATCTGGTTTATTATAAAAATCTGCCTTATAATAATGCAAAATGGAATAAATGGCATAAATATTCGCCAGACTTCTTCTTGTCTTGCTGTTTCCATGAACAGCTTTCATTTTTTTGTCCAGATACTGTAACAATAAACTCCCGTCATAGATTTCCTGATAATCATCCGGAAAATCTTCCTTCAAAATTTGCAATATAAATGGCTCTGTTATTCTCATTTTTATCCCCTGACATACTTTGATTTTGCATTTGTCTTACGCTTTTTTTCTTTTACAAGTGTTTTCCCGTTATATTCTTCAGCTACTCCCGTTCTCCGCAGTCCTATCTCAAAATACTCTTCATTCATATCAATGCCTATACCAATCCGGCCCAAACGGGCAGCAACTGCAGATGTAGTAAAGGAACCTGCAAATGGATCTAACACAATATCCCCTTCATTCGATGAAGCTTTAATGATTCGTTCAAGCAATGCTTCTGGTTTCTGCGTTGGATGATTTTCGTATTCCTCCATTTTAAATCTCACGCGATTGAAATTCCAAACATTTCCAGGAACCTTTTGTGTATTATACGGCTGAGGTGGATTTTTTCTATAATCGATCAATTTTCTCCTTGCTCCTGTTTTTGCCTCCACTAAAATATCCTGATAGTTAAATGTATAGGATGATTTGGATGATTTATTTATCATCAAAATAGGTTCGTATAAAGATCCATATATTCTTTTCGATTGTACCCCAGAACTGTCATAGGACCAAATAATACGGGACAAAACATTGTAATGCTCAGACACATAAACATCAAGATATGGCATATGCTGTGTTGCCGTCATAAAATACATAGTTCCTGTATCGCATAAAATGCGCAGGCACTCATCAATCCATGATCTGCACCAGCTAATATAAGATTGAACATTATCCCATTTATCCTGGTTATTGCCAAAATCTTTGCCTATATTATAAGGCGCATCTGCAAAGATAAGATTCACAGAATTACTTTTTATCTGTTTCATTACCTCCAGACTATCGCCTAGTATCACCATAGAATTTTCATTGTGAAGTTCTTCCAGTCCTGTCCTGTCTGTAAATAATGTTTCAAATTGATATGGTTCCCTTTCTATAACCGGAAGTGAATTTTCCACTACAGCTTCTACTAAGTGAAAATCATCAAGTGTCATTTGATGAATCATTTTTTTCATACTTTTATTCTACTTTCTTTTTCATTGCCCTGAATGCGACATCTTCCTTAAGCATTATATCATAAGCATATCAGTCTAACCATAAAAAATCAGCATATCATCCATTTTGGATCATATGCTGATCTTTCATTTCACAAATCATTTCTTTTTCTCTTTTTTAAACATCCCCGTCAGCTTCTCCATATATGGCTTCGTCCACGGAATATTGCCAAGCAGCACCCAGGCAATGCAGATCACCAGAAGAATGGTCTGCCAGTGTCCGAAGGTAGACATGAGCGGGTGGTCGGATGAGGAAGCCAGGGACACGGCCTGACGGAAATTGGAATCCATCATCTGTCCCAGTACCATAGCCAGAATCAGCGGTGCTACCGGATAATCGAACCGGCGCATCAAAAAGCCGATCAGGCCAAACAGGAACATCAGCGCCACGTCAAACAGGCGGTTGTTGCAGGAAAAGGAGCCAATCACGCAAAGGCTGGTTACCACCGGGATCATGACATTTTTCGGAATAGTGATCACACGGCTGATATGCGGTGCCACCAAAAGTCCCAGAAGGAGCAGCGCAAAGCAGGCAATGATACCGGCCACCAGAATGGCGTGAAACGCTTCCGGATTCTTGCGGATAAACATCGGGCCCGGCTGCAGTCCGTGTACATAGAACACGGAAAGAATAATAGCCGTAACCGCGTCACCCGGAACAGCCAGGGTCAGCATCGGGATCAGCGCACCGCCAATGCAGGCGTTGTTGGAGGACTCGCTGGCCATGATGCCTTCCACCGCACCCTCGCCAAAGGGCACATCCGGATTCTTCACAATACGCTTTGCCTCATTGTAGGCAATGAAGGACGCCACCGGACCGCCCGCGCCCGGCAGGGCACCCACCAGCATTCCGATAGTGGAAGTGTAAAGAGACAGCTTCCAGTGCTTTAGCACTTCCTTTAAACTGACCTTTGTTTTCTCCATAGTCAGGACGTTCTGCTCCTGGCCCATATTGTATACAACACTTAAGACTTCCGCGAAACCAAAGAATCCAACCAGGGCCGGAACGGTGCTGATGCCGCCCGCCAGATTCTGAATGCCAAAGGTCAGGCGCTTGGTGCCCATGAGCGGGTCCAGGCCGATCATACTGATGACAAGGCCGATCATAACGCTAACAAGGCCCTTCGCATAATTTCTGGTGCTGACAGAGCCAACGGTCACCAGACCAAACAGCGCCAGCAGAAAGTAATCCATCTTGGTGAACTTGATCGCAATGGCGGATACCGGCTGCGCCAGAAGTCCCAGGGCAATAAAGCCGAATACGCTTCCCAGGAAGGAATAAATGGTTGCGGTGAACAGTGCCTTATAAGACTGTCCTTTTTTAGACATCGGGTAGCCGTCCAGCGTGGTTACCACGGAAGACGGAGCGCCCGGAATATTGATCAGGATTGCGGAAACCGCGCCGGAGAACACGCCGACCACATACACGCCCATGATCATGGCCAGAGCATCAGAGTGATCCCAGGTATAGGTGATGGAAACTAAAAGCGCCGTTGCCATGGATACGGAAAGGCCCGGAATGGCACCGACAAACAGTCCTGCCACAGATCCCAGAAGGACCATCAGGAGGAACCGCAGATCTACGATCGATAACATTTCTAACATCGGTTTTTTCTCCTTTCTATGGCAGCATCACATGCAGGCATGTGCGGAACGCAATACTCAAAAACAGGGAAGTGCACACCGGCACCAGAATCAGCACTGACACCTTCCGCACACCCATGAATGCCATCATGGCAATCAGGAATACCACGGTTGCCACCTCAAAAATAGAGATGGTAATGCTGAAGGATAAAATACCGATGGTGACGCGCGGGATGGATACCTCGCCCAGCACCAGATAATACAGCACGCAAAGAATCAGGACCACAAGAACCGAAAGCAGTTTGCTGCGCGTTTTCACAGTATCCTGTACCGGCTGCCCGGCAGCTTTCTGCGCTGTTCCGGCTGCGGCCCGCTTCATCTCCAGGACACCCTGACCCATGATCCAGACAGAAAGTCCGATCAGAGCCGCCCCTACGAGGGTCGGGAACAGATACGGAGACTGGCTCCAGGCTTTATTAAACGATTTTGCATAGGACATAAGAGAATACGAGAGCAGCAAAATGCCGCTCCCGCAAAATAAGATACCCTCTGCAATTAACGAAGATACTTTGTTTTTCATGGATTACTCCTCAATTCTCGCAATACCGAACTCTTCCGGGCTCTTCTCTGCTACACCGTTATCGTACTGCAACCAGCAGATGACAGATTTCCAGTTATCGTAGAATTCTTTGATGGATGCCTCGTCGGTGTATTTCTCAAATACCGGATCTGCTGCGTTCTGTTTTACAAAATCAGTCCACTCCGGATCTGCGAATACTTTCTTGGTAGCTGCCTTTAATACATCCACAACCTCCTGCGGGGTGTCATTGTTTACAACAAAGCTTAACAGGGTATACGGAATGTTTAAGTATTTCTCGGATTCCGGAACCACCTCGGTGAAGGACGGGATATCCGGGTACGCTTCCATTCTCTCATTGGAGAATACTGCTAACGGTTTTACATCACCGCTCTCAATGTAACCGCCCAGAGTGGAGATGTTCGGGTTGGTGAAATCTACCTGTCCGCCGATAACGCCAAGCAGGGCATCGTTGCCGGAATCGAAGCTGGTCATTGCGACATCGTAGCCAAGCTCTTTTAATACAAGTCCCTGATTGTGGCCGCTTCCGCCAGGGCCGGAATGAGACATGGTTACTTTTCCAGGATTTGCCTTGATGTCATCCAGCAGTTCTTCCAGGGTGTTGTACTTGGAATCCTTGCCGACTACCAGTACCTTTGGGTCACCAACTAACGGAGAGATAACGGTAAAGTCCTCATAATCCAGGTCACAGATGTTCATGGTGCGATAAGTACCCATGGTCTCTGCGCAGACTAACAGGGTGTAGCCGTCAGACGGCTGCTCCTTTACGGACTGGCAGCCAATAGAACCGGATGCGCCGCCCTGGTTGGTAACGGTGATAGACTGGCCTAAATATTTCTCAAGAAGGGCTGCAAGCTTTCTGCCCCACACATCGGTGGTACCGCCTGCGCCGTAAGGAATGATCATGTTGATCGGTTTGGTCGGATAATCTGCAGTTGCAACCAGATCGCTGTCTGCTGCCTCACTGCTCTCTGCTGCTTCTGCCGCAGTTGTCTCTGCCGCAGACTCTTCTGCCTTCGTGGTCTCGGATGTGGATACGGAAACGCTGCATGCCGTCATGGACAGGCACATTGCGGCTGCCGTAGCCAGTGCAATGATTTTTCTCATAAGTTACTACGCTCCTCTTTTTATTTTGTTACGTTCTTCCCCACAGCACGGTGTCCTCCGGATACGTACAGAACATATATCCGCGCCATGCAGTGCCAGATTCGATTATAGCACAGGAGAATGCCGGATTCAACAAAAGCTTTGTCGAGTTAAAGCTTTAAACTATAATAGTTAGTTATAGCAGTTATTCGTTCGCGTTCTCAAAACTTCAGACAGAATCCGGGGGATTGTATTCTTTCCATAAAAATGTTATGATTTTTCATGACTCTAAAACAAAGCGAGGAATCGTGTCATGATAACAAAACCGGTTTTTCTGTGCGGCTATACCAGCAGCGGAAAAACAACTGTGGGAAAGGAACTGGCAAAACAGCTTGGCGTCCCTTTCTTTGATACCGACAAACTGTTAGAACAGCAAGCCGGACAGACGCCCCAGCAAGTCTTTGCAGAAAAGGGAGAATCTTATTTCCGGGATCTGGAACATGAGATTGCCCTGCAGACTGCCGACTATCCCCCCTGCGTCATCTCTACGGGCGGCGGCATGCTGACCTCAGAGCGCAATGGAACACTGCTCTCTCAGGCAGGAACCATTGTCTACTTAAACCGGCCATTTGAAGCCTGTTACCGCAGTCTCATGCAGAACCCAGACCGGCCGCTCATCAAAAACAATACCAAAGAGGAGCTGCGGGAACGCTACGAAAAACGCGCGGTTTCTTACCGGACTTATGCAGACTTTACGGTAAAAAATGACCGCACACCACAACTGACCGCGCAGCGGATTATGGAATTCCTGAAAGCGAAACAAACCACAAAGCAGACATGATATCCACATCTGGCTGATTTTGGGCTTGCATTTTTGTCTCGGACATACTATAATACGCTTTAACGCGTCAACGTGTGAATTCATCCGCACGGTCATGATAACAAACGAACTGCCGCACAGCCTGTTGCGGCGCATTATTTACAAAACGAGGAGAACAATTATGGCATTCGAATTCATAAACAAGCTGCCGACCCCGGCAGAGATCAAAGAGCAGTTCCCGCTTCCGGCGGAGTTCGTAGCTCGCAAAGCAGAACGTGATGAAGAAGTAAAAAAAGTCATCAGCGGAGAAAGTGATAAGTTCCTGGTACTCATCGGACCGTGTTCCGCAGATAACGAAGACGCAGTTTTGGATTACACCAGCCGCCTGATCGATGTTCAGGAAAAGACCAAAGACCGTCTTGTCATTGTACCGCGTGTCTACACCAACAAACCGCGTACCACCGGTGACGGCTACAAGGGCATGCTCCATCAGCCGGATCCGGAGAAGCGTCCGAGCATGGCTGAGGGTCTTCACGCCATCCGCCATCTGCACATGCGCGTCTTAAAAGAGACCGGTTTCTCCACCGCAGACGAGATGCTCTACCCGGACAACGTCAGCTACTTAGATGATATCATGTCCTACATCGCAGTCGGTGCCCGCTCCGTAGAGAACCAGCAGCATCGTCTGGTATCCAGCGGCTGTCACGTTCCGGTCGGCATGAAAAACCCGACCAGCGGCGACTTATCCGTTATGATGAACTCCGTTCAGGCCGGCCAGCACAGCCACGAATTCATTATGCGTGACTGGGAGGTAAAAACCGACGGAAACCCGTACACCCACACCATCCTGCGCGGCGCAGTCAGCAAGCACGGCCAGTGCCTGCCAAACTACCATTACGAGGATCTGATGCTGCTCCACGAATTATACGCAAAACGTGACCTCATCAATCCGGCCTGCATCGTGGATGCCAACCACTCCAACTCCAACAAGCAGTACATGGAACAGATCCGCATTGTCAAGGAGATCCTGCACAGCCGCAGACACTCCGCAGACTTAAACAAACTTGTCAAGGGCGTTATGATTGAAAGCTACATTGAGCCGGGCAACCAGAAGATCGGCGAGCACTGCTACGGCAAATCCATCACGGATCCATGCCTTGGCTGGGAGGATTCCGAGCGTCTGCTGTACGAAATTGCAGAGCAGGTATAATATCAGCAAAATGCAAAAAGATTCGGAAGAAGCTATGATCTCATGGCCTCTCCCGAATCTTTTTTATTCTTTTGCATGTTCTGACTCTGACTTATCCCAGGTTCAGTTCCTTCTGATTCACAATATGTCCCGGTGTTTCTCCTCCGGAAATTTTCTCAATATCTTCCCAGATCATCGCATAACCGCGGCGAAAGCTGCTGCCTGTGATGCCGCCGATATGCGGACTGAATAAGATCTTTTCTTTTATTTCCTGCGGCCAGGAAAGGATCAGATGATCCTTCTGCACCGGTTCATGATCCAGCGTATCCAGTCCGGCCATGCCAATGGTTCCGTTCTCCAGAGCTTCACGCAGCGCCTCATCGTCCACCAGTTCCCCTCTAGAAGTATTGATGAAATAGCTTCCCTTCCGGCACTTTGCGAAAAACTCACGGTTACACATTCCCATGGTTTCTCCGGTTACCGGAACGTGAAGGCTTAACATATCACAGGTCTTCAGCAATTCATCCATCGGAAGATACTGCACCTGATACCGGGCTTCCTCCTCCGCATCCAGACGGTGACGTTTCGTGTAATACACCGTCACACCAAAGGCATGCAGCATATCCGCCGTTGCTTTGCCGATGGCCCCAAAACCAATCAGGCCGACCTTGCAGTCTGCCAGTTCCTTCAGGCTTCCGGCTCCCATGTAGCCCATCTTGACTTCCATCTGGCGGCCATCCCGCACAGCCCGGTCACCGAAAACCACGTTTTTGACTACACCAAGCATCAGAAGAAGGGTCTGCTCCGCCACTGCCCTTGCGTTCATGCCTGCGCAGTTGCAGACGTAAATGCCGCGCCTTCCGGCTGCTGCCAGATCAATTTTATTGAATGCGACACCTTCTGAATGAACCATTTTCAAGGCCGGAAGTTTTTCCATCAGCCCTTCGGAGATTTCTGTGATTGCGTCTACAATGATCACCTCGGCGTCCGGTGCCATCTGCGCATATGCGTCATCCGTCAGTCCCAGCGGTGCGTTCACTACCTCCGCGGTTTCCGTGAAGGGTGTCTTAGCTGTGTAATTCTCCACATTTTTTTCATTTCCGATATGCAGTATCTTCATAATATGTCAGACCTCATTTCCCGTACTACCCGAATCTTTCGTTTTATCTGCTGTGTTCAGTTAAAACTGGAATACAGCTTTCCTGCCTCCAGTGTCTTTCCTTTTGCTGCCGCCATCTGGCTTACAGTCACCATCTGGAATCCTCGGTTATGCAGTTCCGGCACAATGCGAGCGACCGCGTCTCCGGTTGCGCCGTAAAGTTCATGCATCAGGATGATGTCTCCGTCTTTTACATGATTTAACACGGCTGCCACCGTCTTATCTGCGTTTCTGGTCTTCCAGTCCAGAGTATCAACATTCCACTGGATCATCGGCATACCAGCATTTGCCACAACCATAGAGTTATGGTTTCCTCCCGGAAGCCGAAGCAGGGTCGGACGTACGCCGCAGGCTGCCTGGATAGCATCGTTTCCCTGATTTACCTGAGCCTGGATCTGGGCTGCGCCAAGCTTCTGCAGATATTTGTGATTCATGGTATGATTGGCTACCTCATGGCCTTCCGCCACCATACGCTGCACTTCTGTTTTATAAGAGCCGACACGCTCACCTACCATAAAGAAGGTTGCCTTGCCTCCATACTGGGCCAGACAGTCCATAATGCGGTTTCCGACAGACGGCTGCGGGCCGTCATCAAAAGTCAGGGCCACCATCGGTTTTGACGGATCAATGCCGCCTGTGCTCTGGGCTGTGGACTGCTGGGTGCCTGCCGCCTGGGCTGCTTCCTGTGCCGCAAGCTCTTCCGGCGTGACCGGGTCCACCGGCTCACTCTTGATACCGCCCGGGCCCTCCGGAATGCCGGTCACCTCGCCGTTCGATGTGGGAGCGCCGCTGCCACTGTTGCCGCTTCCCGGTGCGTTCTGGCCCTGACCGGAAACGACCGTCGGTGACTGTGCCGCAACTGCCGTTTCGGAGGATGCCGGATCCTGGCTGCTGCCCGGCGCCTGAGTCACAGTTTCCTGCGCCTGCTGCTCCCCTGCAGTCTGTGTACCTTCCGTTCCAGGGGCACCAGCCCCCGCTACGATCACCGGAGCCGCGTAAACCGGCTGCGCGGTAAACAAAAATGCCAGTGCGGCACCTACTGTCATCCATTTTCTGTACTTCATAATAGACTCTCCTTTTTCCGAAATTCCCCTCTAATTTTCTGGTTGATTTCTAATCTCTATCTTAATCGAAATGATAGCATTCCGCAAGCACTGAAAAAAGGCATCCTGCGAATCCGCAGAATGCCCCTGGCAAAAATTGAATCTCACTATAACATTATTCTCCCTTCAGATACCCAATCACCGCCGCTGCACTTTTCTCCCGCACCTTCAGCTTCCACTCTGCCTCATGGATATGCTCCAGATAGTGGGCATCGGAATCGCAAATGATGCGGCACTGTTCAAGATAGGGATTGCTCTTTTTCAATTTCGATAATGCTGCCATGTCGTGCAGCTCTGCCGTCCGGAATTTACTCTCCGGAGGCACAAAGCCCAGATTGGAAATGAGGCTGTTGGCGTTTTTGTCGATGTGGGCCGGGATCATAACACCGCCGTACTGCCCGGCTACTATATCCCACAATTCATCAAAAGAAAGTTCTGTGCTGTTGATCAGCAGGTTCGGCTCCGTGCCGATGCAGATATCTTCCTCGTTCATGATCTGCTGCTTTCCAAAAATCTCTTCCCGGTTTGGAAATTTCATGAGTTTTTCGTAAACGAACCGGTCAAATTCCATCGCCGCGGAAAGTTCCGGGAACAGGCAGACCGCGTGGACTTCCTCCACGGTCGTCAGCTCCATGCCCGGTATGGCAAGCACACCGTACTGCCTGGCCAGCTTCATCACCGCGGGACAGTTGCGGCAGGAGTTGTGGTCCGTCACCGCAATCACATCCAGGCCTTTGATGGCCGACATCCCCACAATATTTCCCGGAGTCATGTCGTCATCCCCGCAAGGAGAAAGGCAGGAATGGATGTGCAGGTCATAACTTAATTCCACAATTTCCTGGCGGTCCGGCTGCAGGTCCTCATGTTCCTGTCCCAAGTCCCGCTGCATAGCATTTCGTTTACACTCCATGCGCTTCTCCCTGCATCTGCTGCCACACCCACAGCGCCGCCTCAAACACCGGCTCCTCGGTGGCCAGCACCATGATATCCTGCTGCTCTGCCTTTTTCCCGGCGGTCTCATCCAGCGCAGCGCCTTCTGCCAGAATGATGCAGGCGGCATCTGCCAGCGTTGCAACCGCCAGCGTATTCATGTTCCCCATGACCGTGACCCAGGCACAGCCCGCCGGGGCTTTTCCCATGGCCACGCTTAAGAGATCACAGCAGAACGGGGTTGTAATTTCCCGATCCGGGTCCTCCCCCGCGTGGATCACCTGAAATTTTCCACTGTCCAGAAGTTCTTTTACCTTCACGTTTGTCCTCCTTTTTCCTGCTCCAGCAGCCGCCGGATCCGCTCCTTCATAATATAAACACAGTCCTCTTCCTTCGCCTCGCCCCGGGCGATATCCTCCGCCAGCGCTTTGCAGGACGGCGCGCCGCAGGCTCCGCAGTCCAGGCCAGGAAGCTGCTTGCTTAAGGCTTCAATCCGGCTTAACCGCACAAAACTCTCCAGCATAGTCTCACCCAGATTGTAGACCGGCTCATACTCCACGCTCTCAGTCCATGTCATCAGTTTCTCTGCTTTTTCCTCTGTTTCCGCATCCATGTGGCTTCTTGCCACCGGCATGTACTTGCGCAGATGCTTCAGTTTAACTTCGGCCACATAGGGATTTTCCACCGTCAGCACACCGCCCACGCAGCCGCCGCTGCAGGCATCCAGCTCCACAAATTTCAGATTGGTAAACTTCTGGTCCTCCATATCTTCCAGAACCCGGATCACATTCTCGATACCATCCGCCGCCAGATAGCTCTCCGTAAAAAGTCCGCCTGCCTCGCCGCCGCTGTGCCCCCAGCTGATGCCGATCTTGCCGGAAATGCTGATATTCTCCGGGTCTTCGTCTACCTGCTTCATATATTTCAAGAGCTGTGGGTACACATCCTTAATGGCAAGCACACAGTCAATTTCACTTTTTTCCGTTCCAATCGGTGATCTCGCGTAAGTCACCTTGGACGGGCACGGAGAGATAAAGCAGATGCCGATGTCCTCTCTGGGAAGCCCCGTCTTTTCCATAGCCCTTTTCACGGCCAGGCCAGCCGCCACCTCCACCGGCGGATTTAAGGGAAGCAGATGCGGGATCAGGTTTGGAAACCGCACTCGGATGAGCCGCACCACGCTGGGACACGCCGTGCTGATCAGAGGCAGCTGTTCCTCATGCTCCGTCAGATATGCGCGGGTAGTCTCGCTGACCAGCTCCGCTGCCGCACTTACCTCAAATACATCGTCAAAACCCATGAGCAAAAGCGCATGGAGCACGATGTTGATGTCGTCCAGGTTGTTAAACTGGCTGTATAACGAAGGAGCCGGAAGCGCCACCTTGTAGCGGAAGCGTTCCATTTCCTCCATCTGGTCATAGACTGCGTGTTTTGCGTGATGGGGGCATACCCGGATGCACTCGCCGCAGTCAATACAGAATTTTTTGTTGATCCGGGCTTTGCCATCCTGCACGCGGATTGCCTGGGTGGGACAGCGCTTCAGACAGTTGATACAGCCTTTGCATAATTCCTCATCCAGCCGCACGGAATGGTAAAACTTATCCATACCGCCTTTCACCTCCAAATGTCATTTCCTGGTGCCTGGGAATTCCGGCTTTCGCCAGCCCAGTCCCATACATACTCACATCAGATTCACTTCCATCGTGATCTTCGTGCCTACACCAAGTTTGGTCTCTATCTTCATGTCATCGGTATATTTTTTCATATTCGGCAGGCCCATTCCGGCCCCGAATCCAAGATTTCGCACTTCATCCGGCGCTGTGGAATAACCGGCCTGCATGGCAAGATCAATATCCGGGATGCCCGGTCCCACATCGTCCAGGACCATCCGCACCTTTTCCGGTGTAATTTCCACCGTAATTTCTCCTCCATTTGCGTGAATCACCATGTTGATCTCGCCCTCATACATGGCAATGGCTACCTTGCGCACGGCCTCCGGACTGATGCCAAGCTGCTTTAATTTCCCCTTTACATCGCTGCTGGCTTCCCCTGCCCGGGTAAAATCATCGGCCGAAACATGATACTGTAGTACGATCGCGTTTTCCATCAGACTGCACCTCCACCAAGTCCTGCGCTGTAGAGCATGCCGCAGGTAGAGAACATCCGGTGTCCCGTTTCCATGACAATCAATTCACGTTCTTTTGCCATAGTAAGAATGGTTTCATCCGGATGTTTTCTCCGTACAAAGATCACACAGACAATGTCTAACATCTCCGCCGTGCGGATCACCTGCGGATTGCAAAGCCCTGTGATCAGAACCGAATGATCCTTGGAAAAGGCCAGCACATCGCTCATCATGTCGGATGCGCAGGCACTTGTGATCTCGCGGTCCAGAAATTCTTCCCCTGTAAGCACCCGGGCACCGATGATCTTCTGAACATCTCTTGCTGTCATAGGCAGATTCCCCCTGTCATAAAATAAATGAAACATGGCTTTCGCATTATTGGTTGAGCCATTTTTACCGTTACTAATTTCGTCATACTTTTGTCAAACCATACAGTTTTATAGGGTAATGATAACATTATTTCTGTTCATAATCAACAAAAACATTTATTGTGTCTTTAAATTAACGGAGAAAAAATGTAGATTTTTTCTCGTCTTCATGTTAATATATTATAAGTATTTTACAAACGCAATAAAGAGGAGGGTTCACATGGCTTGTAAAAAAGAGACGGTTCCTTTCAGCGGAACACCGGAGCAGGAAGCTGCGCTGAAAAAGGTGATCGCGGAACTGAAGGACACCAAAGGCGCGCTCATGCCGATCATGCAGCAGGCACAGGACATTTACGGCTACCTGCCAATTGAAGTCCAGACTATGATTTCCGATGAAACCGGAATCCCGTTAGAGAAAATCTACGGCGTTTCCACATTCTACTCCCAGTTCGCGCTGCAGCCCAAGGGCAAGTACCAGATTTCCGTATGCCTCGGTACTGCCTGCTATGTAAAGGGCTCCGGCGCCATCTTTTCCAAACTGGAGGAGCTTCTTGGCATCACCAACGGAGAATGCACCCCGGACGGACGTTTCTCGCTGGATTCCTGCCGCTGTGTCGGCGCCTGCGGACTGGCCCCCGTCATGATGATCAACGACGAAGTTTACGGACGGCTCACCCCGGACGACATTCCTGGCATTCTTGCCAAATACAATTAGCCTATGATGCCGGAAATTTCTTTAAACATCCTTGACGTAGCAGAAAATTCCACCCGCGCCAACGCATCCCTGGTGCAGATTACGGTAGATGTACAGCCGAATGCGGACAGACTCACTGTCATTATCACGGATGACGGCTGCGGCATGACAAAAGAACAGGTTGAACGGGTCACCGACCCCTTCTACACCAGCCGCACCACAAGAAAGGTAGGCCTGGGTGTTCCGTTTTTCAAGTTCGCTGCCGAAAGTACCGGCGGAAGCTTTTCCATCGAATCGGAACCCGGAAAAGGAACCACGGTCACAGCCATCTTTACGCTGAACCACATAGACCGGATGCCCCTTGGCGATATGACCGCCACCATCCACACCCTGATCCAGGGCCACCCGGACACCGATTTTCTCTACGTTTACCGCTGCAGCGAAAAGGAATTTTCCCTGGATACCCGCGAAATGCGCGCCATTTTAGGAGACGTTCCTTTTAACACACCTGAAATTTCCAGTTACATCAAAGACTATCTGACCGAAAACAAACTCGAAACCGACGGAGGAACCGTTTACTGACCATTTTCCATGACTGCAGGATCTGCGCTGTTTTCCAGCACAGTATTTCATGCCAGAAGCCGGAAGGCGAACAGAAACCACCGTCAGAACAGGAGGACGAACATAACATGAAAAGTCTTGAAGAATTAAGAGCGATCCGCGAGAGAATGCAGAGTCAGGTCAGCATGCGTGCGGAAGACCACACCCACACCCGCGTTGTGGTCGGCATGGCTACCTGTGGCATCGCCAGCGGTGCCAGACCGGTTTTAAACGCCCTTTCCACTCTGGTTCAGGAGAAGGGCCTGACCGGTAAAATTTCCGTTACCCAGACCGGCTGCATCGGCCTTTGCCAGTACGAGCCTATTGTAGAGGTCATGGAACCGGGCAAACCGAAGGTCACCTACATCAAAATGAATGCGGACAAGGCTGCCGAAATAGTAGAACGCCATCTCATCGGCGGACACATTGTCGAAGAATATACCTTAAATTCTGCAGATCTGAAATAAGGAGGACAACAGATGTATCGTTCACATGTATTGGTTTGCGGCGGAACAGGCTGTACCTCCTCCGGAAGCCAGCAGATTATGGAAACCTTAAAAGAAGAAATCAAAAAAGCCGGACTGGAATCGGAAGTCTCTGTAGTCCAGACCGGATGCCACGGTCTCTGCGCCCTGGGCCCGATCATGATCGTGTACCCGGACGCAAGCTTCTACTCCATGGTCAAGATAGAAGACATTCCTGAGATTGTTCAGGAGCATTTATTAAAAGGACGTGTCGTTACCAGACTCCTCTATCAGGAGACGGTTACCCCGGCTGGCGTAAAAGCCCTAATCGACACCAACTTCTATAAAAAGCAGCACCGCATTGCCCTGCGCAACTGTGGTATCATCAACCCGGAAGTCATTGAAGAGTACATCGGAACCGGCGGCTACCAGGCTCTGGGCAAGGTTCTCACCGAGATGACCCCAGACGACGTCATCCAGTGCCTGATGGATTCCGGCCTGCGCGGACGCGGCGGCGGCGGATTCCCCACCGGTCTCAAATGGAAGCTGGCCAAGCAGAACGACGCGGACCAGAAATACGTCTGCTGTAACGCCGACGAGGGTGATCCGGGCGCATTCATGGACCGCTCCGTCTTGGAGGGCGATCCCCACGCAGTCCTGGAGGCTATGGCCATTGCCGGTTACGCCATCGGCGCAAACCAGGGCTACATCTATGTGCGCGCGGAGTATCCGATTGCGGTAGAGCGTCTGAAAATTGCCATTAACCAGGCCCGCGAGATGGAGCTTTTAGGAAAAGACATCTTCGGCAGCGGCTTTGATTTCGATATCGACCTGCGTCTGGGCGCAGGAGCCTTCGTCTGCGGCGAGGAAACCGCCCTCATGACCTCCATCGAGGGCAACCGCGGTGAGCCAAGACCGCGTCCTCCGTTCCCGGCACAGAAAGGCTTATTTGGCAAACCGACCATTTTAAATAACGTAGAGACCTACGCGAACATCCCGCAGATCATCTTAAACGGTCCGGAGTGGTTCGCATCCATGGGTACCGAGAAATCCAAAGGCACCAAGGTATTCGCACTGGGCGGCAAGATCCATAACACCGGCCTGGTGGAGATTCCGATGGGTACCACCCTCCGCGAAGTCATTGAGGAGATCGGCGGCGGCATCCCGAACGGCAAGAAGTTTAAGGCAGCCCAGACCGGCGGCCCGTCCGGCGGATGTATCCCGGCAGAGCATTTCGATATCCCGATCGACTACGACAACCTCATCTCCATCGGTTCCATGATGGGCTCCGGCGGCCTCATTGTTATGGATGAGACCGACTGTATGGTAGACATTGCGAAATTCTTCCTGGAATTCACCGTGGAAGAATCCTGCGGTAAGTGTACCCCGTGCCGCATCGGCACCAAGCGCATGTTGGAGATCCTTACCAAGATCACCAAGGGCACCGCTACCATGGAAGACCTCGATAAGCTGGAAGAGCTCTGCTACTACGTGAAAGAGAACTCTGCCTGCGGCCTTGGCCAGACGGCTCCGAACCCGGTTCTCTCCACCCTCCGCTACTTCCGCGATGAGTACGAGGCCCACATCAAAGAGAAACGCTGCCCGGCAGGTGTCTGCAAGGCACTGCTCTCCTACCACATCGATGCAGACAAGTGTAAGGGCTGTACCCTGTGCGCAAGAAACTGCCCGGTTGGCGCCATCATCGGCTCCGTCAAGAATCCACACATCATCGACACCGACAAGTGTGTTAAGTGCGGCGCCTGCATGGAGAAATGTAAATTCGGCGCGATCTACAAACAGTAATGGAGGAGAATGGCTATGGAGAATATCACAATTAAAATCAACGGCATGGAAGTCAGTGCCCCGAAAGGCTCCACCATTCTGGAGGCAGCCCGCCTGGCACACATTGAAATCCCGACCCTCTGCTTCTTAAAAGACATCAACGAGATCGGCGCCTGCCGCATCTGTGTTGTGGAAGTAAAAGGCGCAAGAAGCCTGGTGGTTTCCTGCGTATACCCGATCAACGATGGCATGGAAGTCTGGACCAACACCCCGAAGGTGCTGGAATCCCGCAGAAAAACCCTGCAGCTTCTGCTTTCCAACCATGACCGCAAGTGCTTATCCTGCGTCCGCAGCGGAAACTGCGAACTGCAGCAGCTCTGTAAAGAACTCGGTGTTACCGATGAAGGCTATTACGATGGTGAGCGCACTCCGTCCATCATCGACGACAGCGCCGTTCACATGATCCGCGACAACAGCAAGTGTATCCTGTGCCGCCGCTGCTCCGCAGTCTGCGAGAAGGTACAGGGCATCGGCGTCATCGGCGCCAACATGCGCGGCTTTGCCACCTTTATCGGCTCCGCCTTCGATATGGGCCTGGGCGAGACCTCCTGTGTCTCCTGCGGCCAGTGTATCGCAGTCTGCCCGACCGGCGCCCTGCAGGAGAAATCCCAGGTGGACGAGGTTCTGGCAGCCATTGCAGATCCGGACAAACACGTTATCGTGCAGACCGCTCCGGCTGTCCGCGCCGCCTTGGGTGAGGAATTCGGCTACCCGATCGGCACCAACGTACAGGGCAAGATGGCGGCAGCCCTGCGCCGCATCGGCTTTGACAAAGTATTCGACACCAACTTCAGTGCCGACTTAACCATCATGGAAGAGGCTCATGAATTCTTAGACCGCGTGCAGAACGGCGGCGTGCTTCCGCTCATCACCTCCTGCTCCCCGGGCTGGATCAAATACTGTGAGCACTACTTCCCGGATATGACCGAGAACTTATCCAGCTGCAAATCCCCGCAGCAGATGTTCGGCGCCATCGCAAAGTCCTACTACGCAGAGAAGATGCACCTGGATCCGAAGGATATCGTTTCCGTTTCCATCATGCCGTGTACCGCAAAGAAATTTGAGATCCAGAGACCGGATGAAGCTGCAAACGGTGTCCCGGATGTAGACTACTCCTTAACCACCAGGGAACTGGCCCGCATGATCCGCAAGGTCGGCCTGAAATTCAACACCTTACCGGATGAAGAGTATGACGCACCTCTGGGCCTTGGAACCGGCGCAGCCGTGATCTTCGGCGCCACCGGCGGCGTTATGGAGGCAGCACTCCGCACCGCAGTAGAAACCCTGACCGGCGAGGAATTACAGAATCTGGACTTCACCGATGTCCGCGGCATGGAAGGCATCAAGGAAGCTACCTACCTGGTGGCAGGCCTGGAAGTCAAGGTTGCCATCGCCTCCGGCCTTGGAAACGCAAAGAAGCTGCTTGAGAAGGTCAAATCCGGTGAAGCAGACTATCACTTCATCGAGATCATGGGCTGCCCGGGCGGCTGCATCAACGGCGGCGGCCAGCCGCAGCAGCCTGGCTACGTGCGCAACACCGTAGATATCCGCGGCCTGCGCGCCAAAGTCCTCTACGACTCCGACAAGAACAACCCGATCCGCAAATCCCATGAGAATCCGGCCATCAAGGAGCTGTACGCAACCTTCCTCGGAGAACCAGGAAGCCAGAAAGCACATCATCTGTTACATACCACTTATGTGAAGAGAAAAGTGAACGAGATTTAATCTTTCCTATAGCAGGGCGTTTTTTTATCATAATAAAATGCAGCTTCCGGTACCAAACATACTCCGGAAGCTGCATTTTTCAACTCAATTTCTATCTTACTTCGGCCAGCACTTCGGCAATCTCGGATTCTCCACGCGCACCGGTTCCGGGTAACTCTCCCCGAACAGTTCCAGCTCCACATGATCCAGGATCTCCGGCTCTACCGGGCGGTTTACTTCTACGTCAGGAATCGGGAAATCGACCGGAACGGTTGGAACCTTTGCGATCCGCAGAATTTCTTCCATGCCGGAAATAACTTTTCCGAACACTGGATAAATGCCTTTGTGGTCCGGGCAGTCACGCAGCGGGAAGAAGAACTCGCAGCTTGCCAGTCCCGCGTCGCCGTAACCGCCCATGCAGACGCAACCCGGATGGGAATCGAGCGGTGTCACGTCCGGGTTTAAGGCAAACTCGTTCGGGATCAGGTACTGCATTTCCTTATGGCCAAACGCCGTGTAACTCATATCGACCCAGTTGCCCGGCACAATGCGCTCAATGGCATGATGGTCCAGATAGCCGTGGGATGCCGCATAGAGAAAGCTGTTCACGGTATTTGGCGCGGACTCCGGCAGCAGCTCGATCACGATGTCGGCTCCATTTGCCATATGCAGGGTTGCGATTGGATGTTTCATGCTCAAAAGCCCTCCTTACTCAATGATCTGCAGGGTCTTCGGATAGTGGTTCAGCACTTCCACGCCATCCTCAGTTACCAGTACCAGATCCTCCACGCGCACGCCGGTGTCTCCGATTAAGTAAATGCCAGGCTCAATGGAGAAGATCATGCCAGGCTTGGTCTCCCAGGTGTTTGCGGAAGAAACATCGCCAAACTCATGGCAGGACATGCCGATAAAGTGTCCCAGACGGTGGGTAAAGTTTGGGCCCCAGCCTGCATCGGTGATGAGGTCGCGCGCTGCCTTGTCCAGATTGCGGATCTCCACGCCCGGATGAATCTTGCTGATGGCAGTCTCGTTTGCTGCCTTTGCGGTCTCGTAAACCTTGCGGTGCTCGTCGCTGACCGTCTTAAAGTAGAAGGTACGGGTCATATCGGAGCAGTAGCCGTCCTTGATGCAGCCTACATCGAACAGCACGCAGTCACCCGGTTTTACTACGGTGTTATCCGGGGAATGATGCGGGTCTGCCGCATTTGCGCCGAACGCAACCAGCGGTGGGAAGGAATAGCCCTCAGCGCCCAGGCTCAGGTAGATGTCTAACATCTGGTCTGCTACTTCCTGCTCGGTCACGCCCTCATGGATCAGTGCCTTGAACTGTGCCATGGCCTTATCGTTGATGTCGGATGCCACACGCATCTTCTCCTGCTCTTCTGCGTCTTTCACGCCGCGGGTCACATCCACAGCCGGGGAACCATTCACAAAACCTGCAGCCGCCTTCATCTCCATGAGCGGCAGCAAAAAGCGTGCCTTTAAGTCTTTGTCCACGCCGAGAACTGCGTCCTTGTCCAGGTATTTTGCCACGATCTCAGCAACCGGATCGGTGTCGGAGTACCACACCTTCTCCACGCCAACCTCCTGCGGCACATGGAACAGATGATTTAAAAAGTAGACATGATGGCCGTCTGCTTTCAATAATAATGCGTAAAAACGCTCGATCGGCATCATGGAAACACCAGTCAGATAACAGATGGACATTGGGTCCGTGATCAGCATCTGGCTGACTCCCTGCTTCTGCAATTCATCCAGAATGCGTTTTGCTCTTGCTTCGTTCATAGTAAAAACCTCCTCATGTATTATTTACTTTTTCTCAATAAACCGCTACTTGCCAAAAGGGGCGCCTCAGACCGGACAGGTCCTCGACGCCACTTCCATCATACTGTTTCTTTTTGTTTCTGTAAACCAAATTTTAGAACTGGGTGCGTAGCTTCGGATCCAGCAGGTCGCGCAGGCCATCGCCGATGAAGTTCGCGCCCACCGCCATGGTAAAGATCGCAAGGCCCGGGAAACCGGATACCCAGAATTTGTTAAAGTAATCCACACCGTCGGACACCATCATGCCCCACTCCGGAGTAGGCGGCGCGGAACCAAGCCCTAAGAAGCTTAAGGTGGAGAACATCAGGATCTTGTTTCCGATGTCCGTTGTCGCCATAATCAGCACGGAGCTGACGCTGTTTGGGATGATCTCTTTCATCAGAATGCGCATGCGGGACGCTCCAAGCGCCTCTGCCGCATTGACGTACTCATTCTCCTTAACGCTTAAGACCACGCTTCGCATAAGTCTTGCATAAGTCGGCCAGGATACAATGACCAGCGCGAACATGGTATTGAACAGGTTGGAACCCATCACAGCGTTGATGATCATCGCCAGGATCAGGGACGGGAACGACAGGATCATCTCGGAAAAACGCATCATAACGTTGTCGAGCCAGCCGCCAACATAACCTGCCAGCGCGCCGTAAAACGTGCCGATGACACCGGCAATCGTCACGGAGAGGCATCCGGCAAGCAGGGAATACCGTCCGCCGTAGATGACGCGGCTGAAAATGTCGCGTCCAAAGTTATCGGTTCCAAACAGATGCTGGGCCGACGGCGCGTTTAAACGCAGAGTCAGGTCCTGCGCGATCGGATCATACGGCGCAATAACCGGAGCAAAGACAGCCGCAAGGATCCATCCCAGGCAGATCACAATTCCCAGCGTAAACAGGTAATTAGATTTCAGTAATTTTTTCAGGGAATATATCATTAGCTGCACCTCACTCTTGGGTCGATGATTCCGTACAGAATATCTACCACCGTATTAATGATCATGTAATTCAGCGCGATCAGAAGCGCCACGCCGATGATTGCCGGATAATCCGCCGCCATGACGGACTCGTAAGCAAACTGGCCAACACCAGGCCACTTAAAGATCGTCTCAACCAGAACCATGCCGCCGAGCAGGTTTCCAAGACCCAGGCCGATGACGGTCATAACCGGGATCAGCGCATTGCCAAGCGCGTGTCCAATGATGAGCCCCAAGCTGCTCAGGCCCTTCGCTTTTGCAGTACGGATGTAATCAGTTGAGAGCGCATCGAGCAGGTTGGAACGTGTCGTACGGGTAATAAGGCCCATGGTGAATGCCGCCAGCACGATGCTCGGCAGAATCAGATGCCGCACTGCGTCCATCGCCTTTGCGGTGTTGCCCTCTAACAGGCTGTCCAGCACATACATGCCGGTCACGGTCTGGGGCGCGGAAAAGCTGTTGCTTAAGCGTCCCGGTCCCGGGAAAATCTTCAGTTTATAGTAGAAGAAATACAGCATTAACAGGGCAAACCAGAATGCCGGGATGCTAACACCGGTTACGGAGATAGCACGCACAAACTGGTCGATCACGCTGTTTCGGCGAATGGCAGAAATAATACCAAACAGGATGCCGAACAGGGACGCGATTACGATGGAGAACAGAGCAAGCTCCAGCGTTGCCGGATAGCACCGCGCCAGGTCGTCGAGGACCGGCCGGTTCGTGCGGATGGATGTTCCCAGATCAAAATGCAGCAGATCCCGGATATAATAGAAATACTGCACGATCAGGGGCTTATCCAGTCCGTGTCTTGCCCGGTAGGCCGCTACGATCTCCGGGTCATTTAAGGCTCTCTGGCTTAAGTTCGCCACCACCGGGTCGCCCGGGATCATCTTGGTTAAGATGAACACCAGCGTAGCGACACCAAGCAGCATGACGATCAGATAAACCACGCGTTTTCCAATAAATTTCAACTCTCCCATTTGGTATCTTTCCTTTGTTATTTTACATTGATTTCAGTCAGGTCGATGGTGTAGGCATCGAAGATGTCCACGCCTGCCAGACGACTGCTGTGCGCGATGTGCGCCGGAGCCTGTGCAATGACGATGAACGGGCCATCCTCATACATCTCGTCCTGGATCTTTCCAAGTACGTCTGCACGCTCGGTATCGTCGGTTGCTGCCATTGCGTCCTCATAGAGGGCTGCCAGATCCTGATTCATGTCTGCGGTCCAGCCTGCGCGCTTTCCGACTACGCCGCCCGGTAAGAACTCAAGCTGTACGTTCGGATCGCTGTAGTCTACGCCCCAGTACATCACAGTGAAGCCCAGGGTGCCGTTGCGGTACTCATCGCCGTAGCCTGCTGCCCATGCCTCGGTCTTAATGTTCACGTTGATGCCGATCTGGGATAAGTCATCTTTTACTTTCTGAGCCAGGTCAGTTAAGAGGATACCCTCCATATCCAGGTCAGAAACGGTCATATCCACGTCAAATCCATCCGGGTAGCCTGCATCTGCCAGAAGCTGTTTTGCCTCGTCTAAGTTGGTGTAGTCGTCCGGGCGCTCGCCCTTGCTTCCCATAAAGCCATCCTGAATGATGGAGTAAGGAGTCAGGGTTCCCTCTCCGCAGATCATGCGGATGCCGGAGTAATCCAGTGCCTTGCGGATTGCTTTCTGTACATCCGGGTTGGAAACCGGGCCGCCGTACTGCTCATCCATGTTCATCATCACGAAACCGATCATCTTGGTGGTTCCGCCCACGATCTCCACGTTGTCTGCGGATTTCAGCTCATCCATGGTGTCATCGGTCAGGTTCAGTGCCACATCAATATCGCCGGTGGACAGGGTCATCATTTGGGTGTTCGCATCCGGCTGGATCTTTAAGATGTATTTGTCTACGTTGGTTGCCTCACCCCAGTAGTTCGGGTTCTTCTCCAGAACCACTTCCTCATCCGGAGTGTAGCTGGTCAGCACATACATGCCGCTTCCTGCGCTTGCGCTGTCGAGGAAGCTCTGAGCGGCATCGGTGGAAGAAGCATCCTCCGCGTCGGTTCCGCCGTTCTCTTTTACGACTGCGCTGTCAAGAACAGCCATGGAGCTGTAGGTCAGCTTGGAAAGAATTGCGCTGTCCGGCTGATTTAAGTGGAATACCACGGTCTTGTCATCCGGAGTCTCAATGCTCTCGATGGTATCGCAGATAAAGGACGGGTTGCCCTTTAAGTTCTTGGTACGGTTGATGCTGAATGCCACATCCGCGGAAGTAATATCATTGCCGCTGGCAAATTTCAGGCCATCTTTTAAGGTAACGGTTAAGGTCAGGCCATCCTCGGAAAACTCATAGGAGTCAGCAAGGCACGGCTGCGGGGTTCCGTTGTTCTCATAAAATTTAAAGAGGTTCTCATAGCAGGCATTGACAATGAGCTGCGGGTACTTCTCGTACACATAACCCGGATCCAGGGTGGAGAATCCAGAACCCATGGCAATGATGACGGTGCTTCCATTTCCATCGGTGCTGCTTCCGGTCTCAGCGCTTCCGCTGGTTCCTGCTGCTGTGGTGCCATCTGCACTCTGTCCGCCGCCGCATGCCATAAGACCTGCTGCTACAGCCATGGAGAGGGCGAGGACTGCGATTTTTTTCTTTTTCATAATGTTTTCCTCCTCTTTAATGCATTTCTATCTGAACGGTCCTTCCAGAAAAGACCAGCTCATTCATTATTCATATTCAGTCATATAACAGGCAGGCCACATAATGTCCCGGCTCTACCTCTTTTAACTCCGGCACTTCCTTTGCGCACCGGTCGCACGCTTTCGGGCAGCGGATGTGGAACCGGCAGCCGGAAGGCGGATTGGACGGGCTTGGAACCTCGCCGGTCAGGTGAATGCGCTCCTGGCGGTCCACCGCGTCAACCTGCGGGATTGCGGAGAGCAGTGCCTCCGTGTACGGATGGTACCGCTTCGCGTACAGCTGGTCGTAGGCGGCGATCTCAACCATCTTGCCAAGATACATCACGCCAACGCGGTCGCTGACCTGATACACAACATTTAAGTTGTGCGAGATAAAGAAATACGTCAGTCCAAGACGCTCCTTTAACTCCTGCAGCAGGTTTAACACCTGCGCCTGCACCGATACATCCAGCGCGGAAACCGCCTCATCGCAGATGATGAGTTCCGGTTCCAGTGCCAGCGCGCGGGCAATGCCGATACGCTGTTTCTGTCCGCCGGAAAGCTCATGCGGATAACGGCTCAGATGGTAGGTGTCCAGTCCGACCAGATGCAAAAGCTCCTCAATGCGGGCATCCACATCCATCTTCCCGGTCATATGATGAATCTCGAACGGCTCCATCATGATCTGGCGCACCGTGCGCCTCGGGTTTAAGCAGGCGGACGGATCCTGGAAAATAATCTGGGCTTTCTTTCGCATCTGCTTTAAGGCGCTGGCCTTTAAACCGGAAATATCTTCCCCGTCCAGGTAAATATGGCCATCCGTTGCCGGGATCAGTTTGATGAGAGTGCGGCCCAGCGTGCTCTTTCCGCAGCCAGACTCACCAACCACGCCAAATGTCTCGCCCTTCATAATGTCGAAAGACACATCATCGACCGCCCGGACTGCTCCGGATTTTTTATCTTTTCCTTTAAAATATACCTTTACATGATCGGCATGGACCAGCACGTTCTTGTTAGTTTCCATTGCCGTCACCTCCTGTTGTCTCATTTGGATCGCAGAGCCAGCAGCGTACCTGCCGTGAGTCGCTCACCTCAAATACCGGCGGCTCCTGCTTTTTGCACTGCTCAGTTGCCTTCGGGCATCTCGGCCAGAAACGGCAGCCCTCAATGCGCTCCGTCGGGTTCGGTACCATGCCCTCAATCGTGGAGAGCGGCGCGCGCTCTTTGGTAATGCGCGGGATCGCATTTAAAAGTCCCTGCGTATACGGATGAAGCGGAGATTCAAAAATCTCCTGTGCCGGTGCTTTCTCCACCATACGGCCGTTGTACATAACCATAACGGTGTCGCACAGCTCGCTCACCACACCAAGATCATGGGTGATAAAAACGACCGATGTGTTCATGGTCTGGTTTAAGTCACGAATCAGGTCCAGGATCTGTGCCTGGATCGTCACATCCAGCGCCGTGGTCGGCTCATCCGCAATGAGGATCTGCGGCTGGCAGGCAAGCGCCATCGCAATCATGACACGCTGGCGCATACCGCCCGACATCTGGTGCGGATACTCGTAAGCACGCATGGACGGATTTGCAATGCCGACCGCCTCCATCATGCGGATGGCTTCCTCCATGGCCTCTTTCTTCTTCATGCCGCGGTGCAGCTTCAGCGATTCCGCGATCTGCTTGCCGCAGCGGATAATCGGGTTCAAGGAAGTCATTGGTTCCTGGAAGATCATGGAAATCTCGTTGCCGCGGATTTTCTGCATCTCGCGCTCTGAAAGCTGTGCCAGGTCTTTTCCGTTATAAAGGATCTGACCCCCAGTCACTTTTCCCGGAGGATTCGGAATGAGCTGCATCATAGCCAGGGAAGAAACGCTCTTTCCGCTTCCGCTCTCGCCCACAATGCCAAGCTTTTCCCCTTTGCGGAGGCTGTAGCTTAAATGATCCACCGCCCGCACGGTTCCCGCCATGGTCTTAAATTCCACACAAAGATCTTTGATTTCCAGTAATTTTTCCGCTTGATTCATATATACTCTCTCGTTTCTGTCGGTTTAAAGCGTCAAAGCGCCAATGCAAAAAAAATAAGGCGCGACGTACTGTTACAATATGAAAGTGAGAATACCATATTTTAGGGAAAAATTCAAGTATTACGGCGGGATCTTTTGCGGAACTAAACACCAAAAACGGAGTTGGCCTACTCTACCAGCTCCGCAATCACTAACCACCAGCCCTGCTGGTGGTTTGATGTTGGCTCTACGGAGCCAATGTTGCTTTTCCGCCTAAAGGCGGCCTAGCAAACCATTAATATGTTACTGGTGGCCGCTTGAAAGCGTGATTATGGCTACATATCTTTTACGTTTTTGGCAAGCCAATACATGCCAGCAGCTATTGCTTTTTTTGCAGCGGAGTCAATAAAGCAGGGCGTGCGGAAAATTGAATTCTGGAATTTTCCACACGCCCGGACTCTTGATTAGTTTTGCTTCAATATTGCTTTTTAGTGTCTGTGCATTGCCACCTGATCTACGCCCAGGTTCTTTAAGTTTGCATGCACTTCGCGGTCATCTGCCTGGCCGATCAGCAGATCTCTTGCCTTCTTGGCCTCCAGCTCGGTCTTGTGCTTGCTCGGGCCGCCTACACAGCCGCCTGCGCAGACCATACCCTCTACAAAGTCTGCCGGAAGCTTGCCAACCTTCATGAGCAGCAGTGCTTTCTTACACTCAGCAGCGCCGTTGCACTTCATGACATTCGGAGCGATATCCTCGTTCATCTCCTTGAAGCACTCTACCACGGCTGCGGTTACACCACCGGAGTTACCGAAGCGCTTACCAAATACGGAACCTTCCTGATAGGTGTTCTCCTCCGGCTCCAGCTCTACATCCTTCGCACGCATCATGGCACGGATCTCACCGAAGGTCATCGCATAGTCGGCGTTGTCCTTGATATTTAAGTCCAGAGTCTCACTCTTTTTTGCGATACACGGTCCGATAAATACAGTAATGGTCTCCGGGTCTTTTTCTTTGAGCATTCTGGAGACTGCGCACATCGGGGAAACGGTGGTGGACATGTTATCCAGAAGCTGCGGGAAGTGCTGCTTGATCATGTTTACGAATGCCGGACAGCAGGAGGTGGTCATCTTCTTGCCCTCTTTGTAAGCCTCTGCCCACTCAGCAGCCTCTGCTGCTGCAGTCATATCTCCGCCTAACGCAACCTCTACCATGTCTGCGAAGCCAACCTTCTTTAACGCCGTCTTCCAGCTTGCCATGGTGATATCCGGTCCGAACTGGCCCTCGGTTGCCGGCGCCACCATTGCTACGACCTTCTTGCCTGCGTTGATCATGTTGATGACATCTACCATGAAGGTCTTGGAGCCGACTGCTCCGAACGGACAGCTGTGGATGCAGGCGCCGCACTGGATGCACTTGTTCTCATCGATCTCGCATACGCCGTACTCATCATATGTAATAGCGTCTACCGGACATGCCTTCTTACACGGACGCTCCAGATGCGCGATGGCGTTGTACGGGCAGGCATTTGCGCACTTGCCGCACTCTTTACACTTGTTCGGATCAATGTGGGCACGGGTGTCTCCCATGCTGATAGCACCGAAATTACAGGAGTTCTGGCAGGCTTTACCCATACATTTTCTGCAGTTATCGGTTACGGTGTAGGATGCGATCGGACACTCCTCGCAGGCTGCGCCGATGACCTGAACCACGTTTCTTGAATCCTTGCCGCTGGTCGGGCATTTGCCCTCTGCCAGGCGGACACGCTGACGGATGATCTCGCGCTCTTTATAGATACAGCAGCGGAACTGCGCCTGCGGTCCCGGGATGATGGTGTACGGAACCTGGTTCTTATGCTCCTCATCCAGCTCACCAGCCCATGCCAGCTTTGCTACCTCGTACAGTACGTCGTGTTTGATGCGTAAGATTGTTGCGTCATTTGTTACCATGATTTTCCTCCTCATTTCCGGAGACCCACTCCGCAAAGATTCCTGATGGAAGCCGCGCATTGCGCAGACCGCATCAGAACGGATCTCCTGCTCAACTCTTATTTTCTTTGTATTTGTATAAAAAAACTAATAATAGGTTACGGTTACCTGTTTTCCCATCTCTTCCACCACAGTCTTTAACTGCTCCACCAGATTCTGGCGGATGCCAAGATCAAAGGGCAGGCCCGGGTTCTGATAAGCACTGTTGATGGCTTTTCCTACATATAAGTGCAGCTCGGTGCAATCCTCGATCAGCATCTTGGCTACCATGGAAGCGCCGTTTGGCTTATCCAGTTCCAGGAAGAAATTCTCCGAAACGGTCTCATTCTTCATATAGCGCCGCAGAAGCTGTACCACACGGTTTAAGGTCAGCACACCTTCTGTTACAAGCTCAATGCCATCCATATAGGCAATGGGCGGGATATCCGGATCCACATAATTCATGGACACGTCCAGCTTCTTCTTTAGGACTCTGGACACGATGGTGGCGCTGGTTCCGCCGCAGACGATCCGCTTAGTGGAATCGTCCCCCGACATAAAGCTTCGTACCATCTCCTCATCCATGGAAGGATCCTGGGCCGGGCCGGTCATCAGGTGTACCGGCTTCGCGTTGATGATGCGCATGCAGGCCACCGTGGTATCATCCCCGGGGCGGTACTGGTAAAGCTCGTCACAGGCCTGGCAGATGGATGCCGCAAGGCGCATGGCCGATATAGTCAGGGCATACTGCTTCACTGCATATTTGGCGATGTCTTCCCAGAGCCAGCCGAAATTCAGAAGCTGCCCTACGCCAGCATGGACGGTTCCATCGCTCATCAGGATCAGCGCATCACCCCGCTGGACCTTAAAACGGTACTCATTGATCTTTTTCCCCTGCACTTCCCGGATGTTCTGGGGGATCGGCACAAGCTGGCCGTTCCGGATAAAAATGCAGCTGGGATTGTCAAATTCCACCAGATAGGCATCTCCGCTGTGAAACACCTGAAGGATACTGAAGGTGGAGTAGGCTACCTGCCGCACCTTGCAGATGGGCAGCGTCTCCACAATGGTCTCCACACATTCTTCCAGCGTAGCGCCGTTTAAAAACATGGTTCCCAGGATCTTGGAGGTCAGGGTGGCAAGGATGTTGGCCTTTACGCCGCTTCCCATGCCATCTGCCAGGATCATGATGTTGGAATCTTCAGTTTTCAGCAGCTCCACCTTGTCTCCGCAGAGAACCTCGGTAAATTTATTCAGGCTCTTATAAGCAACATCTACGGTAATTGCCATACTACTTACCTCCGTTGTCGCTTCCGTCCTCCAGAAGGGATCTGCAAAGCTTCGTCAGCGTCGTCTTGGTCTCTGCCGTTGTCTCGCCGAGAAGGCCCGCGATCTCCTGGGCTACCATCATCTGCTTGTGGATGACCTTCTGCGCCAGGTCGATGGTGTCTAACTTGCGCTCATACTCCAGGCGTGCCTGCTCCTCTTCCTTTGTAATATCAATGAAGGTGGCCAGCACCACATTCTGCTCCGGTATGTATACAATATTCTGTAAGGTGTCCAGCTTGAACTCCGGATAATGGACCTTTTTGCCGTGAATGTTCTGGTGTGTATCAAATACCCACTGGAAATCCGCCGGATCAATGAATTCGTACAGATACATCTGCAGCGCCTCCGCCCGGGTCTTGCCGAAATACTTCTCACCCACCGCGGAATACTCCAGAAGCTTCATATCCTGATCCACGATCATGACCACATTCGGCGATGTCTCCATAACCAGGTTCGCGAAGGACTTGGATTTCTCGTACATGAACGGAATGCACATATCAAGCTCGGCCTTTTTCTGATACACCGCAATGGCTTTCTCGCGGCAGGTCGGATAACCGCAGGCGCCGCAGTTTAATTCATCGTCCGGGCGCATCTTTCCGGTCTTTGCAAGAATCTGGCGGATCTCCTCCTCAGAGGGAACCGGATCATGCGGGGTACGGTCGAAAAATACCTTATTCAGCGATACCGCCTCAAGCACCGGAGCTGTCTCTTCCTCCGGCACCGGATCGTGGCTGATCCGTTCTTCCATATCCAGCTTCACCTTAAACCGGGAAATGGAACGGTCATTAACAGTTGGCCCCTTAATGCAGCCGCCGGAGCACATGTTCATCTCAATGAAGCAGCCCGTGATCTCGCCGCGTACCATGCTCTGGCACAGATCAATGCAGTTGCTCTCACCATGTACATAAAACTTCCGGTAATTATCCTGTCCGGACTGTGTAGCCACCACCGAATTGATCACGCCGCTGGTCACCGGATAGAGGCGGTTTACCCGCGGGTTCATCCGCTCAAACGGGGTATCCTCGCAATCCTCGATGACGATATCCTCTTCATTCAGCCAGCGGTTGATGTCATTGAAGTTTAACACCGCGTCGATGCAGTCCGCATGGCGCGGATCCAGTGCCTCCTGCTTTTTCGCAATGCAGGGGCCAAGGAAAACGACTTTGGTGTCCGCTCCCATCTGCTGTTTGATCATCCGTCCGTGGGCGATCATCGGAGAAACCACCGGAGCCAGATACGGAATCAGCTGCGGGTAATATTTCTCAATCAGCGCGTTCACACTGGGACAGCAGGTGCTGATGATATTTTTCATGGCTCCTTCCGAAAGAAGCTTCGCGTACTCCGCAGTTACCAGAGCGGCTCCCTCCGCAGTTTCCCGTACATCGGCAAACCCTAAGCGCATCAGCGCACAGCGTACCTGCCCGATGGTGTGGTATTTTAAGAGTCCCATATAAGACGGCGCAATGGAAACCACAACCTTCTCTCCGGCCTCAACCATGCCTTTTACCAGGCTCAGGTCACTGACCAGCGTTTTGGCCGACTGGGGGCAGATCTGCAGGCAGCGCCCGCAGAGAATACAGTTCTCCGGCATGATCTCCGCACGCCCGTCTTTTACCATGATGGCCTTGACTTCGCAGTTACGCACACATTTGTAACAATGACGGCATTTCGTTGCTTTAAAGTCAATAATTGCCATACTTACAGTCTCCCTAAAATTTCCTTTGCAAAGAAGTCATCGGTAGTTTCCGGCTTCAAGGAGAACAGCTCTCCGTCTACCGTCACGCAGACACCGTTGACACAGTTTCCGGTACAGAACGCTCCGTTTAAATCTACCTTATCAGAAACTCCGTGTTCCTTTACCAGCTCCTGCAGGCGCTGGATGATTTCTCTTGATCCTTTTAAATGACATGCACTTCCGATACAGATCGTAACTCTCATAACCCAATCCTCCAAAATTTAACTGTTGTTGACAGATAATGACCCAAATGCGCACAGTGCGCATACTATAGATTCATTTTCTCATATTGACACATTTTTATCAATAAGCAAATTGCATAAAACGGCGCAAAACCTTGTTTTTTCTTGTATACACGGCATTCTTCCACCGGTTCTCCATCGCAGAATCCGACCGCAAAAAACTTTTTTCAATTTTTTCAAAAAAGTGCTTGCATTATTTCCCGAATGATGCTATATTATTGGAGTCGCTTCGAGGCGTGGCTCAGTTTGGTAGAGCGCTGCGTTCGGGACGCAGAGGTCGCAAGTTCGAATCTTGTCGCCTCGATTCTGGCCTCATGGTCAAGCGGTTAAGACGACGCCCTCTCACGGCGTAAACTCGGGTTCGATTCCCGATGAGGTCATAGAATCAAGAATCAAAGCGAAGAAACACCAGAGCGTTTGCTCTGGTGTTTTTTGTTATACAGACACAGATCTATTGAAAAAGAGCACGACATCCTTCATAACGAAAAATGTCCTGCTCTTTTTTTCAGCTGGGCCAGCGGGATTCGAACCCTCGAGTGCAGCAGTCAAAGTGCTGTGCCTTACCGCTTGGCGATGGCCCAATGGTTTATAGAAATATAAACGCCTGTCTATTATATCTGATTCCCGCCAAAAAAGCAATAGCTTTGCTTTCCAAATCAGCAAAATCCCCAGCCCGAAACCTTCGATTTGGTTGACGCGTCCCATCGAAGATATTATAATAGAAGAATCAGCGGCAGCGCCGCACAAAGAACAAAGGAGTCCTATCATATATGAAACAGATTATTCTGACCGGCGACCGTCCTACCGGCCGTCTTCATGTTGGCCACTATGTTGGCTCATTAAAAGAGCGTGTCAGACTGCAGAATTCCGGCAAATACGATGAGATCTACATCATGATCGCCGATGCGCAGGCTTTAACTGACAACGCAGAACACCCGGAAAAGGTACGCGACAACATCATCCAGGTTGCTCTGGATTACCTTTCCTGCGGCCTCGACCCGGAGAAGTCCACTATCTTCATCCAGTCCATGGTTCCGGAGCTGACTGAGCTCAGCTTCTACTATATGAATCTGGTTACCGTTTCCCGCCTTCAGAGAAACCCAACCGTAAAATCTGAGATCCAGATGCGCAACTTTGAGGCAAGCATTCCTGTTGGCTTCTTCTGCTACCCGATCAGCCAGGCAGCCGACATCACTGCATTCAAGGCTACCACCGTTCCGGTTGGTGAGGACCAGATGCCGATGATCGAGCAGTGCCGCGAGATCGTACACAAATTCAATTCCGTATACGGTGAGACCCTGGTTGAGCCGCAGATCCTCCTCCCGCAGAACCAGGCATGCTTAAGACTGCCGGGTATCGACGGCAAGGCAAAAATGAGTAAATCTCTGGGGAACTGCATCTACTTATCCGATGAGCCAGAGGATATCCGCAAGAAGATCATGTCCATGTTCACCGATCCGAACCACCTTCGTGTGGAAGATCCGGGTAAGGTTGAGGGCAACCCGGTATTTATCTACCTCGATGCTTTCAGCCGTCCGGAGCACTTCGCAGAGTTCCTGCCGGATTACAACAACCTGGACGAGTTAAAAGACCACTACCGCCGCGGCGGCCTGGGCGATGTCAAAGTCAAGAAGTTCTTAAACAACGTCATCCAGTCCGAGCTGGCACCAATCCGCGAGCGCAGAAAAGAATGGGAACAGCGTCTTCCGGATGTTTACGATATCCTTGAAGAGGGCAGCAAGCGTGCAAAGGAAACTGCAGCAAAGACCCTGGCAGATGTACGTCATTCCATGAAGATCGACTACTTCGACAATGGTACCTTAACCAAATAAAAACGGCATTCATACAATGGCCGTCAGCACAAAAAACCCCGGTGAAACCAATCACCGGGGTTTTTCAGTGCGGGCAACAGGACTTGAACCTGCACATCAGAGATACCAGAACCTAAATCTGGCGCGTCTGCCAATTCCGCCATGCCCGCGGATACGAATTTTTCATTCAGCGTCAGCTGACGCCGTATGTGAATATACAGATTGTAAAAAATCCCTACGCATATCTGCATAAGGATCCAACAATCAGGGTGGATAGAGGGATTCGAACCCTCGGCCTCCAGAGCCACAATCTGGCGCGCTAACCAGCTGCGCTATACCCACCATTATGAAATTTCTCTTTCACTTTTGTGAAAGAAACGAGCCTGAAGGGATTCGAACCCCCGACCCACGGCTTAGAAGGCCGTTGCTCTATCCAGCTGAGCTACAGACTCACTTTTGAAAAGATGAACTTTTCAAGAGCGGGTGATGGGAATCGAACCCACGTATCCAGCTTGGAAGGCTGGTGTTCTACCATTGAACTACACCCGCATATTCAATTAAATCGGGGTGACAGGATTCGAACCTGCGACCCCCTGGTCCCAAACCAGGTGCTCTAGCCAAGCTGAGCCACACCCCGGATCACTGAAAACCTGTATGTTCATCAGCTCTCACAGAGCATTACTGAACAACGCGAGAGTAATTATATAATACAGGTCTTCATTTGTCAACAGTTTTTGCAAACTTTTTTTGCAACTTTTTCATACTGTTTTTCGGACCGGTTCCGGCGGCGCAGAGCGCCTCTTTTCAGACCGGCTTAATCGCCTAAAAACATCATGTGATATTTCGTGGTTCCATCCTCCTCCAGATCCATGATCATGTAGGATGGCATTCTGCCCTCCTGGCGCGGATAAGAAAGACTGCCCGGATTTAAGAGGGTAATGCCCTCCCGCTCCTCCAGATATGGACGGTGGGTGTGGCCAAACATGGCAATATCGCATCCGCGGTCCTTTGCTTCCTCCCACAGGCGGTCCACATCCAGAGATACGTTATAGTAATGGCCGTGAGTCAGAAAAGCGCGGTGAGGCCCCAGATCCAGCTCGATTTCCCGGTCCAGGGAGGAAAAGAAATCATTGTTGCCCTGGACCATGACCAGCTCGCAGTCTTCGTTGATCCAGTCCGCAATCACGTTTTCGCTTCCTTCTGCGTCTCCCAGGTGGATCAGCATATCAAGCGGCTTCTCCTTCTCAATCACATCGTACAGGTTTCCGTCTTTTCTGTGGGTATCACTCACGATCAGTATCTTCATCGGGATTCCTCCTCAAAGTAATGCTCTAATTCCTTCTTCATGGCCTCCAGCGCCTTTCCGCGGTGGCTGATCGCATTCTTCTGCTCCATGGTAATTTCCGCGGAAGTCATGCCAAACTCCGGGAGATACAGGATCGGGTCGTAGCCAAAACCGCCGCATCCAGCCGGTTCCATGGCAATCTGCCCCTCCATGGCTGCCTCCGTGTGAAGCACACGTCCATCCGGAAGCACTGCCGCAATGTTGCAGACAAAGCGGGCACTGCGCTCCTCTCCTTTTGCGTCTGCCAGACGGTCAATGATATTCCGGTTCTTGATCTCGTAGGATGTATCCTCCCCCATGTAACGGGCCGAATAAATGCCCGGCTCACCGCCGATGTAATCCACCACCAGGCCGGAATCATCGGCCAGCACGATATCACCAGTGCAGTTCCAGACTGCCCGGGCCTTGATCTCCGCGTTCTCCGCAAAGGAAGTGCCGTTTTCCACGATTTCCGGGTCTGCTCCGGCTTCCTTCATGGATACCACCTCACAGCCCAGATCTGCCATGATCAGGCGGATCTCCTTCATTTTTCCGGCATTGCCGGTTGCAAATACGATTCTGTGTTTTTTCATATTCTCTCCTCCGGCATGCCTGGATGCCGTCCTTTGTTTTCCTGCATATAGGAAAGGCCCATGCCTTCCCCTCCTCTTTTTACCTCATAACCGTGTACGCCTTCAGGCAGAGGTTGCACTCCTGCTCTGTCTCTGCCCGCTCCCAGACATCCCCGTCCGCGCTTAAATAGCCTTCGCCGTCCGTGATATCCACCAGGCAGCGTCCGTCCCCGGAATCGTACTCAATCGCCATAGGATGAACCGCCCCCGGCGTGCGAAGCTCCAAAATTATGGCAAAGCGCTCCCCCGCCTGTACGGTTACCGGTTCCGGAAAGGGGATCGTGTAATATCCCGCATACGAAAGCTTCCCGGATACCATTTGGGACTTCCTGCGCTTTAAGCGGAGCCAGTCTGCATCCGTCGGATTCTGAGGCACGTCCGTGACCACGCTGATCTCATATTCTGTATCTGCGTCCACTGCGTAGAATCCAGCCGCCTGAATCTGCTGTGCGCCCTCAGAAGCCGTATAAACATTGGCCCCCCATACATTCTCACTGCCGTAACCGATCTGTCCCAGCCAGCCACACAGGTCGCTCTGGTAGATCTGCTCGTAATTGTCCGCCGGCTCCACACCGGAATAAACCAGATTGGTACTGCCAAGATTGGTATCGTAATAGGAAACATAGAAAAATCCGGCCTTTCCGAACTCCGTTCCCCAGCTGTTCTCACAAAGAAAAGCCCCGTTATCCGGTGGAAGTTCTGAAAAGTTTTCCGCCGGATAATCATCATCCCAGCCCACAATAACCACATCGTGGTTGGGCGGGAGCGTCCCGGAATAGTAATAGGCACCGTTTTCTTCCTTATAGTAGCGGCTGTCCTGCTGCCCCTGCAGGGTCGTATAAAGCGCGCTCTGCACCCCGCCCGTGCGGTAAACTGCTGTTTTGATGGCATCCCGGTCATACTCCGGTAAAATCTGGATTTCCTGCACATGTTTTACCGCGGTCAGTCCCTCCGGTGAGATCCCATCCCCATAAGGATCCTCCTCTTCCAGAACCGGTCCCCGCCAGGAAAGCAGATACGCCATGGACATGATGTAGTCACCGCCGCTCTTCTGATCCAACAGAAAATTCGGGTCATGGGACATGTGGTCCTCGGAAAAATCATAAGATTCCTCCGGAAGAAGACTGCTTTCCAGCGCCAGAAGCGAAGCAAAGGCCCAGCAGGTGCCAAGATCCCCCTGATTCTTTACCGGTGCCGTACGACCATCCGTCCGGGCGTCATAACGGGAGGGAAGCTCTGATCCGCCCGCCGGAATTTCCACAGCAGACGGCTCCGTTTCCTTAGCAGAAACCGTGCTTTCCGTTTCCCGGGAGATTTCCGGCTCCAGACGTGACGTTTCCTTTTCCCGGGACTGTTTTGACTCCAGATGTCCTTCCGGCCCCGGAGCAGCCACCGCCGAACATCCGCCTGTAAAGAGTACCGACACCACCAGGGCAAGCAGCATGCCTCTCCATGAAAACTTCCTGTTCAATTCAGACTCTCCCTGCCAGTTCGTTTTGTTCCATGAGGATTTACTGCTCACGATCCTGATTTTTCGGCGCGGCCTCCGGTTTTCTTCTCGGCGGCTTCGGCCCCAGGAACTGATAGAAATAGGTCTTCATCATTCCGTTGTAGATTTTACGGTTTTTGTCCGCCTTGCGGCCCATATACTTCTCGACATCTTCATAGGAAGTAATGATGAACGCGGACCAGCTGTCCAGCGCCTTAAAGCGGTCACCGATCTGGGTGTACAGTGCCGGAAGATTCTTTTTATCCTCAATACGCTCGCCGTATGGCGGGTTGGTGATCAGGAAACCATATTTTTTCGGATGGCTCAGCTCCGCCACCGGCCGCTGCTGGAAATGGATCATATGGGCCACACCGGCCAGCTCTGCATTGGCTCTGGCTGCCTTGATGACCTCCGGATCCAGATCGTAGCCCTGAATGTCCACGCTGACGGTATCATCCACCATCTCGTGGGCCTCATCCATGGCCTCATACCAGCACTTGCGCGGAATGATCTGTTTCCAGTTTTCTGACAGGAAGGAGCGGTTCATGCCCGGCGCCATATTGGCTGCCATCATAGCTGCCTCAATCGGGAAGGTTCCGCTTCCGCAGAACGGATCCACCAGAATGCGGTCCTTGTTCCACGGAGTCAGCATGATGAGGGCTGCCGCCAGAGTCTCCTCAATGGGTGCCTTGCTGGTCATCTTGCGGTAGCCGCGCTTGTGAAGGGACTCACCGGTGGTATCCAGCGCAACGGTAACGATATCCTTATACAGCGATACGCGCACCGGGTAGTCCGCACCGGTCTCCGGGATCACAGACACCCCATAGCCCTGCTTCATGCGGTCTACCATAGCCTTTTTCATGATGGACTGGATATCGGACGGACTGAAGAGCTTACTCTTGATGGAATTGGCCTTCTTGACCCAGAAACGGCCGTCCTGCGGGATGTACTCCTCCCACGGCAGTGACTTGGTTCCCTGAAACAGCTCCTCGAAGGTTGTTGCCTTAAAGCTTCCTACCTTTAACAGAATGCGCTCTGTCGTTCTCAGAAAAATATTCGCGCGGCAGATGGCCTCCGCGTCCCCAAGAAAGGTTACTTTTCCATCTTCCACCTGGGAAATCTCGTATCCAAGATCCAGAATTTCTTTTTTCAGGACTGCCTCCAGGCCAAAATGACAGGGTGCAATCAGTTCATATACTTTTGTCGCCATACCGTTCCTTTCCTTAACCTAATTTCGCCTCTTTGACCACATTGCCGTCGAAGTCGAAGATCTTAAAATCCTGCTCGTCCAGGATTGCGTACGTTGCCGGATTGCCGCCCTTCGGAATGGAGGTGGAACCCGGATTTAAGATGTAATGTCCGTTCACTTTTTCTGCCTTCAGCAGATGTGTGTGGCCATGCACCAGAATATCTCCTGCCTTTAACGGCGGCATCTGGTCCTGATTGAACAGATGGCCATGGGTTGCGAAGAAGGTCAGGCCGTTCAGCACCAGAATGGCATAATCCGCCATAACCGGGAACTCCAGAACCATCTGGTCTACCTCAGCCTCGCAGTTTCCGCGCACGGCAATGATCTCGTTTTTGTACTCATTTAACATGGCAATGACCTGCTTCGGCGCATACTCCTGCGGAAGGTCATTGCGCGGTCCGTGATACAAAAGATCACCAAGCAAAATCAGGCGTTCAGCGCCGGACTGGCGGTAAGCCTCCAGCATTTTCCGGCAGTAGTGGGCGGAACCGTGAATATCTGATGCAAACATGTATTTCATAGTGTTTTTTCCTCATCTTTCCTTGACATTAATATCATTATTTTATTACCCGCCCATAAAGTTGTCAACGGATTCATACCACTCCAGATACTTTCCGCGGTAATTCTGGATTCCGCCGTACACATCTGCCGTTTCATATCCCAGGGATGCCAGCCACCGCGCCGCCCGCATGCTGTTGGGGCCATGGTAACAGTACAACACGATCAGGCGGTCCCGGGGCAGCTCTCCGATCCGACTTCGCAGTTCCCCCGTCGGAATGTTCACGGCTCCCCGGATATGCGCCCTGCGGTAGGAGCGGGCATCCCGCATATCCACCAGAAACAAATCTGTCTCCTGATCCAGATATTCATCCAGCTGTGCCCCACTGATCAGATCCCACATAAGCATCCGCCTGTCCATCTTTCCTTACTATATCTTATGCAGACAGACACCAAATGGACAATCCGCGGTAACTGTTCAGTAGGTCTACGCATTCACTGCGCTGACCGTATGAAAACCTGGGCTTGCAGGCAAAAATCCCATTGCCGAAGGCAATTTTCAATGGATTTTTGCCCGTAACTGTGAGGGTACTGAACAGTTACAATCCGCGAAAAAAGCAGGGGGAAGCCCCCAAAAAACAGGACTTCCCTCTGCTTTTATAAATTTTACTGAAAGGACTTCAGCGCATAACCGATCAGACGATCCAGTCTTTCTGCCAGCGGAAACACGGTTTCCGGCGCACACAGACACCACTCATACAGGACACCGCGAAACACCACAAACAGATAATCATTGATTTCTTTTACCGAAACATCACCACGGAATTCCCCCGCATCCACTGCCTTTCGAATCAGTCCCTGCATGCCAGCATACAGACTGTCCTTATCACTGCTGTGCTTACGCATCTGAAACACCCGGTAACAGGTAAATTCCCGGCCATCTTCCAGAATCGATCCGGCCAGATTCTCCGCAAAAAACTTCTGAATCCTGTCGCAGTAACCGCCCGGCTCCTGCGCCCACTCATGCAAAAGTTTTCCCATGTCTTCATCATGATTGCGGTAGACTTTATCCAGAATATCATCCTTACCCGTGAAATAATGATAAAAGGTTCCCGTGGTGACTCCGGCTTCCGCCGCGATTTCCCGAACGCCAACATCTGCAATTGCCTTTTCAGCAAACAGTGATTCCGCTGCTGCCAGAAGCGCCTCTCTGGAACGCCAGGCTTTTTCCTGCTGCCTGATTCTGCTCATATCTGTCTCTCCCTGCCGTACAAAATAACTACAATCATTATAGCTTATTTTCCGCGTTTTGGGAAGAAACTCATCACGCGATGATGGTAAAGCCGGATAAGGTTACCATACCGGCAAACAATGCTCATGTGCGGTAAAGTAATAAAAAGATTTAGGTAGCCGCCTTAACTATTCCTAAATAAGATAATATGCACAGTATTTTCTCGTAAATAGAAAATAAATTATTGCATTTTACCAATTATTATGTTAAAATGACAATGTAACAAAGAGCTATGTATTTTTAAGGAAAGGGAGGAACTTATGAATTTAAGAAAATCTATTTTAGCACTTTCAGTAGTAGCTGGAATTGTAGCTGCTCCAATGACTGTATTTGCCGCTCATACTCATAGTTGGGGTTCTCCCCAGTACTATGGAAATGCCTGGTATATATGATGACTGGGATAAATGTGCGACACGTCATGTATATAATTACAAACAATGTTTAATTTGTGGAGAAGTAAGCATTTATGAAGTTGAGACGATTGAAATGTCTCACAAATGGGTGAATGGTGCATGTGTATATTGCAACAAAGGTTACGCGAAAGAGATAAATTAACATAGTATCATTACCGGCAAGTTTATAATCAAAAAATAGAAAGCATTGAGAATATTTCATAATTTCTTGAAAGTACTCTCAGTGCTTTCTTTGATAATATGAAAGGAGAAATAAATGCAAAAAAAACAACTTTCTGTATTAGTACTAATTATTTTATGCTTTTTATTAGGATGTAACAGAGAAACACCAAAAGATGAATCTCAACAAAATTATGAAGATGAATCTAATATTTCTAAAACAAATGGAGAAGAACTTGTAAATATAAACAGTGAATTGTTAGGTTCGACTCCTTTTGATATCCAAATCGATAAAACAGCATTGCAGACTAGAAAAGAAACAGAAACAGAAGTTACAATAAAGACAAATTTAACAGACTGGGGTTATACTGTTTCTTCTGAAAAAGGGAAAATATCTGATATAAATAAAAATTCATTCATATATATAGCACCTAAAGATGAGAGGGATGATACTATAAAAATACAATTATCGGACTATGAAAATGGCATATCATATGAATATACAATTCCACTTATTTTTGCGGGAAACAATGAACATTCTTTAGATAAATTCAAGGAAAATCTTTCAAGATTACCTAATAGTTAGTAAAGAGTCGATAGACTAAAGTACCACCATCCTCTTTTATTTCAACTGAATATCCATCCCGCCGCACCGCAGCGGCACATGAAGCAGTAAATCCGAAAAAGATTTGCTGCTTTTTTTGCGTCCATTTTTGGCAAATTTCCAAAAGTTCCGTATTAGACAGTGAAACCAAAAAAGGCTGCCATTTTTTTCAGACAGCGGGCAAAACGCAGCTTCCGAAACGCCTTATTGTCGGGAAAGACCGAGCCGCCGGAAAAGTTCTTGCCGGAAAGTCCGTCCATTCTGCTCTTTTGTGGTTTGTAGGGAGTAAGGGAAAAACGCCAGCCCGCAGCCTTTTATAAAAAAAGCTGGTTATAGATTTTCTGAAAAAGTGGCAGTAGCAAGTGAACGGCAGGCCGGCAGTTTCTTAGAGCAAGATTCTACCGAGGTGCCAAAATTCGCTTATCGCTCATTTTGCCCCTGCGGGAATCTTGTTGGGGAGTGCCTTCCCCAAACCCTGCTTATGCGGCTTGCGCCGCTGAAAAACCCCTCAAAATATTTTTCGGATTTTTCAAAAACAGTTCCGCTTCACACCCTGTTTTTCTCCTATTAGTGAGAGGACACCACGCACAGAAAGGAGGTCAACCACCTATGAAACGATACAACACGCCGCACCGCAGCCGGGTAGTCAAAACACGCATGACCGAGGAAGAATACGCCGAGTTTGCCCAGCGGCTTTCTGCTTACCACATGAGCCAAGCCGAGTTTATCCGGCAAGCCATAACCGGGGCAGCCATACGCCCCATCATAACCGTTTCCCCCATCAATGACGAGCTGCTTGCCGCTGTCGGGAAGCTGACCGCCGAATACGGGAGGATCGGCGGCAACTTAAACCAGATAGCCCGGACGCTGAACGAGTGGCACAGTCCCTATCCGCAGCTTGCCGGGGAGGTACGGGCGGCGGTTTCCGACCTTGCTGCCCTAAAGTTTGAAGTCTTGCAGAAAGTGGGTGACGCTGTTGGCAACATTCAAACATATCAGCTCTAAAAACGCCGACTATGGCGCAGCGGAAGCCTATCTCACATTTGAGCATGACGAGTTTACCATGAAAGCCACCCTTGATGAAAACGGGCGGCTGATACCGAGGGAGGATTACCGCATTTCTTCCCTCAACTGCGGGGGCGAGGATTTCGCTGTTGCCTGTATGCGAGCCAATCTCCGCTATGAGAAAAACCAAAAACGGGAAGATGTGAAAAGCCACCACTATATCATCAGCTTTGACCCACGGGACGGGACAGACAACGGCTTGACCGTAGACCGGGCGCAGGAGCTGGGCGAGCAGTTCTGCAAGGAGCATTTCCCCGGACACCAAGCCCTAATCTGCACCCACCCGGACGGGCATAACCACAGCGGGAATATCCATGTGCATATCGTCATCAACTCCCTGCGGATTTACGAAGTCCCGCTTCTGCCCTACATGGACAGACCAGCCGACACGCTGGAGGGCTGCAAGCACCGCTGCACCAACGCCGCTATGGAATATTTCAAGAGCGAAGTCATGGAAATGTGCCACCGGGAGGGGCTTTACCAAATCGACCTCTTGAACGGCAGCAAGGAACGGATAACCGAACGGGAATACTGGGCGGCAAAGAAAGGGCAGCTTGCCCTTGACAAAGAGAACGCCGCCAGAGAAGCCGCCGGACAGCCGACCAAGCCCACCAAGTTTGAAACGGACAAGGCGAAGCTGCGCCGGACGATACGGCAGGCACTTTCCCAAGCTGGCAGCTTTGACGAGTTTTCTTCCCTTTTGCTGCGGGAGGGTGTGACCGTCAAGGAGAGCCGGGGGCGGCTTTCCTACCTCACGCCGGACAGGACAAAGCCTATCACAGCCCGAAAGCTGGGGGACGATTTTGACAAGGCTGCTGTCCTTGCCCTGCTCACGCAGAACGCCCACAGAGCTGCCGAACAGACCAAAGCCATACCCGAATACCCTGCCGCAGTTAAAAAGCCGTTACAAGGGGAAAAAGCTGCAAAAACCACCCCGGCAGACAACACCTTGCAGCGCATGGTTGACCGGGAAGCCAAGCGAGCCGAGGGCAAGGGCGTGGGCTATGACCGCTGGGCGGCAAAGCACAACCTAAAGCAAATGGCAGCTACCGTTACCGCCTATCAGCAGTACGGCTTTTCCTCCCCGGAGGAACTGGACGAAGCCTGTTCTGCCGCCTATGCCGCCATGCAGGAAAGCCTTGCGTGGTTGAAGCAGGTGGAAAAGACGCTGAACGGGAAAAAGGAGCTGCAACGGCAGGTGCTTGCCTATTCCAAGACCCGCCCTGTCCGGGACGGGCTGAAACAGCAGAAAAACGCCAAAGCAAAAGCAGCCTACCGTCAGAAGCATGAAAGTGACTTTATCATAGCAGACGCAGCCGCCCGCTATTTCAGGGAGAACGGCATTTCCAAGCTGCCGAGCTATAAATCCCTGCAAGCAGAGATTGAAAGCCTTATCAAAGAGAAAAACAGCGGCTACAACGATTACCGGGCAAAACGGGAGGAGTACCGCCGCTTGCAGACTGTCAAGGGCAATATCGACCAGATTTTACGCCGGAGCGAGCCGCAGCGCAGAAAGGAGCAGAGCCATGAACGGTAATATCCCCCGCATGGACTACCGCCAGTACCGGGCAGCCCGCCGCCTTGTGCATGAGTGCTGCAACTATGACAGCGGGAACTGCCTGCTGTTGGAGGACGGCGAGCCTTGCGTGTGTGTACAGAGTATCAGCTATTCGCTGCTCTGCCGCTGGTTTACCGCCGCTGTCCTGCCCCTTGATGAAGCACTGGAAGCCGCCCTCTTGCGCCGGGGAAGCCGGAAACGCTGCGCTGTCTGCGGGGCGTTCTTCTTCCCAAAATCCAACCGGGGGAAATACTGCCCGGACTGCGCCGGACGCATGAAGCGGATAAACGCCGCCAAACGGAAGCGGAAACAAAGGGAGAAATGTCACGCTTTAGGGCATTTCAAACCCGCATAAATCAAGGCTTTTTTGGAGGGTGTCAAAGGGTGCGTGATACATTTATCCTTTTCCCTTAAAAACGCCCCCTAAAAGCGTAACAGAACCCACAGACAGACACCACAAGGAGGTGAACCCTATCGCTGATTATATGACCGCAGGAACGGAGCTGCCCGCTTACCTGCCTTACCCCCGTTTCCTGCTGGAAACAGACCTATCCCACACCGCAAGAGAGTTATATGCGCTGCTGTTAGACCGTTCCACCCTTTCGCAGAAGAACGGCTGGCAGGACAGCGAGGGACGGACATACATTGTCTACCCCATAGCAGAGATAGCGGAAATGCTGGATAAAGGCTGCACCACCATAAAGGGCGCACTGAACGAACTGGACGCTGCCGGGCTGCTGGAACGCAGACGGACGGGCTTTTCTGCCGCCAACCGTCTGTATGTGAAAGTGCCGCCTATCCCAGTGGTACAGTTTTCCGACCAACTGACGGACGGAAAACCGCCCCTCATAAGGGCGGGAAACCGACCAACTGACAGCCGGAAAACTGACCTTATGACGGTCGGAAAACCGTCCCCTAACCAAACTAATATAAACAACCTAATAGAGAGCCAAACAAAAGGAGCGAGTGAGGGGCAGCCCCCCGCCGCTTATGGCAGATATAAAAATGTATTTCTTTCTGACACAGAACTTTTGGAGCTGGAACAGGACTTCCCCGGCAAGTGGGAGTATTACCTTGACCGCCTTTCCTGCCACATCGCTTCCACCGGGAAGCAGTACCAGAGCCATGCAGCCACCATTTACAAGTGGGCGCAGGAGGACGCTGCCAAAGAGAAGCCAAAGAAAGGCATACCGGACTATTCATTCAAGGAGGGAGAAAGCCTATGACCGATACAATCCACAACACCATACTGCCTATGACCGACACCACAGCCGAGCCGGAGGATTACACCGGGGAGGACGGGCTTTTATACTGCGGCAAATGCCGGAAACCCAAAGAAGCCTATTTCCCGGAGGGCAAGACCTTTTTCGGGCGTGACCGCCACCCGTCAGAGTGCGACTGCCAGCGGGCAGCCCGTAAGGAACGGGAAGCCGCCGAGAAGCGGCGCAGCCACCTTGAAACGGTGGAACGGCTGAAACGGCAGGGCTTTACAGACAAGACCATGCAGGACTGGACATTTGCCAACGATAACGGCAGCTGCCCGCAGATGAAGAACGCCGCCGGATATGTGGCACGCTGGGAACAGATAAAGGACGGGAACTACGGGCTGCTCTTGTGGGGCAGGGTAGGCACTGGGAAAAGCTATTTTGCCGGGTGTATTGCAAACGCCCTCATGGAGCAGGAAGTCCCGGTGTGCATGACAAACTTTGCAGCAATATTAAACGACCTTGCCGCCAGCTTTGCGGGCAGGAACGAATATATTTCCCGCCTTTGCAGCTTCCCCCTGCTCATCATTGACGATTTTGGAATGGAGCGTGGCACAGAATACGGTCTGGAACAGGTCTACAATGTGATTGACAGCCGCTACCGGAGCAGGAAGCCGCTGATTGTGACGACCAACCTCACGCTGGAGGAATTGCAGCACCCGGAGGACACCGCCCACGCCCGGATTTATGACCGCCTGCTTGAAATGTGTTCCCCTCTCTGCTTTACCGGGGAGAATTTGAGGAAAGCCGCCGCACAGGGAAAAATGGAACAGCTGAAACGGCTGCTTGCCGGAAAGGAGATTTGCCTATGACCGACACCCAGAGAAACAAACGCCCTGCCCGCCGCCCGGACTGCGTGACCGAAACGAGGATAGGCAACACAATCCTTGTGGTGTCTGGCTTTTTCAAGGAGGGGGCGACCGACACCGCCGCTGACAAGATGATGAAAGTGCTGGAAGCAGAAGCCGCCGCCGGATATTTGATCTGTGATAAGCCTGATTGAAAAACCGTCATTTTTACCGACCGTAAAGAAGCAGATTTGACGCTTTTGCCGCTATACAGACAGCCGCCCCATGTGGTACAATCAAGGTACGGAATAGTGGGGCTGGCTGTCGGAAACGGAGGAATTTATGTTAAGACAGACCACCCAGCAACTCATTACCGCCCTTTACCCAAGACTGTCCCATGAGGACGAGCTGCAAGGCGAGAGCAATTCCATTTCCAACCAAAAGAGGATTTTGGAAACCTATGCCAAACAGAATGGATTTTCTAATCTGCGCTGGTACACCGACGACGGTTATTCCGGTGCGAACTTTCAAAGACCCGGATTTCAAGCCATGCTTGCAGACATTGAAGCAGGGAAAGTCGGGACAGTTATCGTCAAGGATATGTCGAGGTTAGGGCGAAACTACTTACAGGTGGGAATGTACACAGAAATGATTTTCCCACAGAAAGGTGTCCGCTTCATCGCTATCAATGACGGAGTGGACAGCGCACAGGGGGAAAATGATTTTGCCCCGCTGCGGAACATTTTTAACGAATGGCTGGTGAGAGATACGAGCAAGAAAATCAAGGCAGTAAAACGCTCTAAGGGCATGAGCGGAAAGCCCATCACAAGCAAGCCCGTCTATGGCTACCTCATGGACGAGGACGAAAACTTTATCATTGACGAGGAAGCCGCCCCGGTGGTACGGCAGATTTACAGCCTTTGCCTTGCCGGGAACGGTCCGACCAAGATAGCCCGTATGCTGACCGAGCAGCAAATCCCCACGCCGGGGACGCTGGAATACCGCAGGACGGGCAGCACCCGCCGCTACCACCCCGGCTATGAGTGCAAGTGGGCGACCAATACCGTGGTTCATCTGCTGGAAAACCGGGAATATACGGGCTGTCTGGTAAACTTTAAGACCGAGAAGCCGTCCTACAAGCTGAAACACAGCATAGAAAATCCCCCGGAAAAGCAGGCGGTTTTTGAGAACCACCATGAGCCTATCATTGACCGGGAAACGTGGGAACGGGTGCAGGAGTTACGCAAGCAGCGCAAACGCCCCAACCGTTATGACGAAGTGGGCTTGTTCTCCGGCATACTCTTTTGTGCCGACTGCGGCAGCGTCATGTACCAGCAGCGATACCAGACGGACAAGCGCAAGCAGGACTGTTATATCTGCGGAAGCTACAAGAAACGCACCGCCGACTGCACAGCGCACTTTATCCGCACTGACCTCTTGACCGCTGGCGTACTCTCCAATCTGCGGAAAGTTACCAGCTATGCGGCAAAGCATGAAGCCCGGTTTATGAAGCTTTTAATCGAGCAGAATGAGGACGGGGACAGACGCAGGAACGCCGCCAAGAAAAAGGAGCTGGAAGCCGCCGAGAAACGCATAGCCGAGTTATCTGCTATCTTCAAGCGGCTGTATGAGGACAGCGTAACCGGGCGCATATCGGACGAGCGTTTCACAGAGCTGTCGGCAGACTATGAAGCCGAGCAGAAAGAACTGAAAGAACGTGCCGCCAGACTGCGGGAAGAACTTTCCAAAGCGCAGGAAGCCACCGCAAACGCTGAAAAGTTTATGAATGTGGTACGCAGGCACACTACCATTGAAGAACTTACCCCTACTCTGCTGCGGGAGTTTGTGGAGAAAATCGTTGTCCATGAAAGCGTTGCCCTTGACGGGAAACGCCGGGGCAAGTTACGCAGACAGGAAATCGAAATCTATTATTCTTTTGTCGGCAAGGTAGAACTGCCCGACACCTAACCGCCCGACCTATCCGACATACCTCATGTGCCGGATAGGAACGGCAAAATTTTTTACACTTCTATTACTTCTTTATCACACATAAGCAAATGCCGCCGGGATCACACCTACCCAGATATTGCCAAACTTGCGATACAGATAGGTCACAACGCCGGTAGTACCGCCCATCATATAACAGTAACCAAAGGCAAAATCCAGTGCGCCGCAGCTGGTATTCTTGCCGGTTCCATATACATCAATCTGCGGAATCAGAGTCTGACCGGTGCCAAGCATCATGCTGCCACCGTACTGGATGAGTAGCAGCAAAAACAGCGCAAATGCTGTCATAATGGTGTTCACCGCTACTGCAACCCACATATCTTTCCGCGCATCACCCGTTGACGGCAGCACGCGCTGGTTCATATTGCCGATAAACATAACCGTAAAGATGATCAGTACATACGAAATTGCGCGGACAAGACGCATCGGGCTCATCTTCAAATAGGTAGAAAGGTTCCATACCTGATAGTTGATACCGAGAAATCCTTCCAGCAGGCCCAGCCATACAAAGACAAAGGTTACACAGATCAGGCCCATCAGGAGGCCTTTTGCAGGCTTACTCCAGTCGATCCGGCTTTCTGCGGCTCCGCCCAGGGCATACTCAGACAGATGCATCGGCTTTCCTTCTTTTTTCCGTTTGGATGCGGCAAGAATCATCCGCACAATGCCAATTGCGGCTACTACCAGCAGCCATCCCATGATTCCGTTTAAGTTTGCGGAGGTCAGGAATTTCGACCATGGAGTTCCAGCTCCGGTCCATACCATAACGTAAGCGGATACCGGTACAAACAGGATCATCGGGATCACAACTGCAAATAAAACATCCAGTACCCAGGCCTTTGCGCCTTTTCGCGGTGCTTTAACCGGAACAGGATTTGCCGCAGAGGCAAAGAACGGATTCTGCATCAGCAGATTTACCAGAGCTGCCAGTAAAAACATCATCGTCACACAGGCAATTCCGGAAAATACCTGCTGCGGGAACCATGCGGTATCATTTGCCGGACGGGCCACAGGCTCTTCATTTACCGCAGACTCAAAGGACAGGATGGCCTGAATCGTCTCACCACTGATGTTGCCCGTCTGATGCAGTGTTCCGCCAATCTCCGAATAGCGGAACAGCTTTCCATTCCGGTCATAATCCTGACCAGACACAATTTCCGGCAGGCCGGATGCTTTCGTCACATAATCGGTACATGCCTGTGGATCACCAATAAAGAAGTAGTCATACTGATCCGCGTCAGACTTGATCAGGCAGAAATTGGTGTCTACCTCATCAATGCCGCCCGCCATCTGGATCATGAATGGTCCAAAGACCTCACAGATACTCTTGATCTGATCCGGCATAGCCTTGTAGGTCTGAAGAACCGTCTGGGTTCCTGCGGAATAACCAATCAGATTGATGGCATCCTTTTCTACATAAGACAGACTGTTCGCGTACTCTGCAACAGTCTTTGCCTGAATGCTGCGATCCACTAACGGGTCGGATTCACCGCCGCCCTGCAGATCCGGTGAAAGTACCACATAACCTCTGCGTGCCAGCTCCATGCTCCAGGTGTCGTTGGAATGGGCATGGTTGGAACGGCCATGATAGATCACGGCTACCGGTGCCGGTGTTTCATCCGTTGCGTTTTGCGGTATGTAGATCAGGGAACTTACTGTTGTTCCATCCTGGCTGGTCAGATTCAGCCGCTTGATCGTTACGCTGCCCCATCCGGTCTGGAATCCCCAAATCATGACTGAGCACACGATCAGAATTGCCATACAGGCAGCAAAGAAAGAGACTGCCTTATTCTTTTTTCTTTCCATTATCCTTCTCCTTGTGTGTTTTATGAAACGGATTGCTGCGGACCTTTGTGTCCTCATAAAATATAACGCGTTATGTTTTTATAAAATATAACATGTTATATTTTTAACGTCAATTCCAGTTTTCCCTTTTTCCGGGTGTTTCTTTCACTTTCAGCACTCTTGACAATTTTTAGACAAAAAACTATGCACTTTTGCCATAGCATTTTGATGAAAAAGAAAATCAGCGGGCGCATTTGCAGTACGTCCGCTGATCCTGATTTTCGTGTTCGATTTTTCGTTTCGCTCTGCCGGTCCCGCAGCCTGTTAATTTCTGCTGCTGTTATCCATGTTGTTCCGGCTGGAGTTCTGGGTCTTATTCTGACTGGAATTGCGGCTGGAGTTCTGCGCTTTGTTCCGGCTGGAATTGCGGCTGCTGTTCTGGGTACTGTTCTGGCTGGAGTTACGGCTGGTATTCTGGGTGCTGTTCTTCTCAGAATCCATGGAATTGGATGTGTGGCAGTTTCTGCTGTTATCCATATCACTGTAATGATCTCTCATAATGATTCCCTCCTGTTTGGACTTGTAAATTTGTTACGGGATTAGTATGCGGATTTGAGAATCAAATATACCGGCGCGGTTCTGTCTGTTTTTTCCAGATTTTTTGCAGATTATGTGCCGGCCAGAAACGTGTACAGCCAGCGCGCACGTAAAAAGCCAGACAGGGGAGCTGTCTGGCTTTTCTTAGGGAGTATAAATAATTAATAAGGTTGAAGAATGTGACTTAAGGGGATCAGCATTCTTCCGCTTCATTATACTGGATATCTTTGGAAAAAGCAATGTGATTTAAAACATGCTTATAATCTTTACCGGATTTCGGTAGTTCCATTTGGAAATCTTGATGCCGGTCGCGTAAGTAGAAGCATGCACAATTTTACCATCTCCAATGTACATGGCCACATGGTTGATGCCGGAACCGCCGGAGTAAAACAGCAGGTCGCCAGGCTGCATCTGGCTGGAGCTGACTGCGTGGCCCTGGGTTGCCTGGGAACCAGAGGAACGGTTCATACTGATGCCTGCGCCATGCTGCATGACATAACGCACAAAACCGGAACAGTCAACGCCGGTACGCGGGTCATTGCCGCCTGCGCGGTACGGTCCGCCAACAAACTGAAGGGCATAGTTCACGAGATTCTGGCGGGCATTGGCTGCCTCCTCTGCTGCCTCGGCTGCCGCTGCCTCAGCTGCTGCCAGCTCTTCTTCCAGCTTCTTTGCCGCCTGGATTTCTGGAGCCGGTCCATTATCCTCGTCGGAATCTTCTTCCGCCGCAACTTCCAGTACAGTAGAAACCGGAGCTTCCTGGATAACCTCCGGCTCTGCGTGTGCAACCATAGGTTTCTGCCACATCAAACCGCCTGATACTGCCAGCACTGCTGCTATGTATAATACTGTTTTCTTCATGAACCGCTCTCCAATCGTGAATTATTTATTTCTAAATATTACATAATTGTTAACTATGTTACAAACCGATTATACACGTGTGACACTTCTTAGTCAAGCAATCTGGGCAGAATTTACTTTTTCTTAATAATTTTAAAGAACTTTCTGTGATATCTGCATAGATTTTCCCATAAAATGGTTAAAAAGTCAGGAGAACAGCCCCATGAAGTCTTCTCTCCTGTTTCAGTATGCCCTTTCCCGTTTTCTACGCTTCGTGGCTGCGGCCGAAATTCTGATTCTCGCGGCCCTTTGCCTTTCTATCTTTTCCCAGATGCCCGCCGCCAGCACCATCTTCTCCAGTACGAATCAGGCCACTCCATCCGACTCCACAAAATCCGCAGAAAAACGTTTTATCAAATGGGTCGATTTCACCGTTCCCAACGATGCGCTGCGCCAGGCTCTGCGGCTGGATGTGGACAGTTTTACCTCTGACTGCCACTTAAACTGGATCGAGCTTCTGGCTTATCTGGCTGCCCGCTATGGAGGTGATTTTTCCCGCTACCGCGCCGCGGACATGGACGCGCTGGCAGAGCGCATAAAAGGCGGAGCCTCCATGCAGTCCCTGACGGAAAACATGAAATACTACGCCTATTATCTGGAGGCCTATACCGCGGTTCTGGGCGGCATGGTAGGCACTTATGAGATTCAGGAACCGGCCGAAGACGGCAGCGTGTCCTGGGTTGCCAAATACGGCTTAAAGGCCTTTTCTCCCATTGCAAAAAACTTTCCCTACCAGGATTACGATGATTTCGGAGTTTCCCGCAGCTACGGCTATAAACGGCAGCACCTGGGACATGATATGATGGGACAGGTGGGTACCCCAGTCATTGCCGTAGAATCCGGTTATGTGGAAGCCATTGGATGGAACCAGTATGGCGGCTGGAGACTCGGCATCCGCAGCTTTGACAAAAAACGCTACTATTATTACGCGCATCTGCGGAAAAACTATCCCTACCATAAATCCTTAAAAGAGGGAAGTATCGTCCAGGCCGGCGATGTGATCGGCTATCTGGGCCGCACCGGCTACAGCCGCACGGAAAACACCAACAACATCGACGAGCCGCATCTGCATTTCGGGCTCCAGCTCATCTTCGACGAATCCCAGAAAGAGGGAAACAATGAAATCTGGATCGACTGCTACCAGCTTGTCCAGTTCCTGCAGCTGAACCGTTCCGAGACAAAAAAGAACCCGGAAACAAAAGAATATTCCCGGGTTCTTGAAATGCGTGATCCGGCAGTGCCCTGACAGGATCACGTTTCCATTTTCTGTTGTTTTAGCCGCGCGGACCGCGCACCAGCCACATGACCAGTGCCACAATGCCGATCACCGGCAGCAGCGGAATCAGCAAGGTTAAAATTCCGCCTATGATCGTAAGCACCAGTGTGAAAAATAAAATCACAACCACAACGGCCAGAAGCTTCCAGTACCACTTGTTTAAGTTATAGTAATGGATATTGCCAAATCCACCGTAATTTTCGGACTGGGTCTGCTGCGCGTTCTCCTGCTGGCTGCTTCTGCCGCTGTTTCCGGCAAAACTGCCAAAGGGATGGTACTCCTCGTACTCACCCTCTGCCGCTTCCGGCGTAGTATCCAGAATGGTGCGGGCAATCAGGCGCGGGTCGCCCAGCTCGTCCATAATATCAGTTTCAGACCGTCCCTTCTGACGCTCGGAACGGATATAATCATCGTAATAGCGGAGATTGTCACGCACAACTGCCGGCGGAACATTGCTGGAAAGCGCGTTCTCCAGTCCCCGCAGAAATTCTTCTCTATTCAAATCGGTATGCCTCCTCTCAGGTTGCTTTTTTCCTAGAAGTATAGTACCATAAATACCGTAAATTGCAAAGTTTTTACGTAATGATAAGGAGTATAAAATCCTATGGAAGAGCTTTATGTATTCGGCACCGGCAACGCCAATGCCACCCATTATTACAATACCTGTTTCGCCCTGCGCGACGGCGGCCAGTATTTCATGGTCGATGCCGGCGGCGGCAACGGAATCCTGCGGATCCTGGAAGATATGAAGATTGACTACCCGCAGATTCATCACCTGTTCGTGACCCATGAGCACACCGACCATATTCTCGGTGTCATCTGGCTGGTCCGTTTCATTGCCACCCGCATGAAAAATGGCAAATATGACGGAGATTTCCAGATTTACTGCCATGACGGCCTGGTCTCCACCATTGACACATTCTGCAAGCTGACCCTGCAGGACAAATTCTACCGTCTCATCGGTGACCGCATCCACCTGATTCCGGTACACGATGGCGAGACCCTGCATATTCTGGATTACGATGTCACCTTCTTCGACATCCACTCCACCAAAGCACGCCAGTTTGGCTTCACCACCGTTTTGAAAAATGGCAAAAAACTGACCTGCGCCGGTGATGAGCCCTACAATCCGGCCTGTGAACCTTATGTAAAGGGAAGTGACTGGCTACTCCACGAAGCCTTCTGCCTCTACGACGAGCGCGACCGCTTCAAGCCTTATGAGAAGCACCACAGCACCGTTAAAGACGCCGCTGAGCTGGCAGAGAGCCTCCACATTCCGAATCTGGTGCTCTGGCACACCGAAGACAAATCCGTTGGAAAGAGAAAAGAGCTTTATATGGCAGAAGGGAAAGCTTACTACCATGGAAATCTCTATGTTCCGGAAGACCGGGATATCTTAGCACTTTCCTGATTCAAAACCGATAAAAATGGACAGAGCATCTGCTCCTCAGATATTTGCCTGCAAAAACAGCCCAGTTACTCTAAACCGGGCTGTTTTTATTTCTGATCCTCTATTTTGTTTTAACTCTTATCGCGATCAGTTTCTCTTAATTCTTCCATCATAATCCAGAATGTATCCATCCGGAGTCGTAGTATTTTTCAGCATGGCGCCGGAATTGTCACAGTAATATGCCTCTCCGTTCCAGTCAACCCAGCCGGTTCTCATGTAACCGTTCTCATCGAAGATATACCACTTGCCGTCAATCTCTTCCCAGGCATTCTTCGTGTAGGTTCCGTCACTGTGCTGATACCACCAGCCGGTTGTATCGCTCTTCCACTCTCCGGAAACCGGCAGACCGCCTGCTTCTCCGGCACGGATTGCCTTTACCTGATCCGCGCTATAGGAAACTACATTGGACTCTACCCACTTGCCCTTATTGGAGGTGTTCTCTCCATTGACCGGACGTACCTTTACCTGATAGCTTGCCGCCCTGGTCACTTCATTCTTTATGTTGTAATTCGGCTCCGTGGTTGTACGTGCCGTAACACCTACAGCATTGCCATCGCGGTATACCATGACTTCATAGCTTCCAGCTCCGGCAATCGGGCTCCAGACCGCAAAACCATTATTCGTCAGCTCCACCGTTTCTTCTTCATTGAAATCTGCCACATACTCAGACAGGGACGGCAGTTTTACCACCAGCTTCAGAGTCTCGGAAGAATCCTGCTTGGAAGCCTTCACCAGAGTCGCGCCGTCTATTTTTACGTCGCTCAGCTTGGTAAGGGTAAAGTAATATCCGTCCTCCGCGCGCAGATAGATGGCAAGCTCCGGTACGTCATCCGCCGACCAGCCACGCCCTGTATTGTTCACTTCATAGGTGTCATAATAGTACTTGCTGGAATCTTTTACCTCCACGTCCACATCTTCAGAACCCATACGGGTATCCGGCGTAATGGTTGCCTCAACCTTGATGTTCACGGATTTGATCTTCTTTTTGCTGGCTGCCATAACCGGCATAGCCATAAGTCCTGCCATGAGCGCCGCAATTGTAAACATGCCAATGATTTTCTTTTTACTCATCATCTTCCCCACTCTCTTTTCTATAATTTGCTGCTGTCTTCCCAGCCTTTCGCAACTGTTTTATATTTTTCCAGTCACGCTTTTTCTATCGGATTGGATTATTACAGTTTCACTCTATTACATCTTTTTCCCAATGTCAAGACAACGCTCCGATTCGTAAGTTTTCTCATAAAAATGTAAGAAAAAAGACCGATGCTTTTTCAAACATCAGTCTTTTTTGTTTCTTATTTTGCGTAATCGGTTACGCGGGACTCGCGGATTACGTTGACCTTGATCTGGCCCGGATACTCCAGCTCATTCTCAATGCGCTTGGAAATCTCGCGTGCCATCAGAACCATGTCGTCGTCACTTACCTGCTCCGGGATAACCATGATACGAACCTCACGGCCAGCCTGAATTGCGAAGGACTTGTCAACTCCCTTGAAGGAATTGGTGATCTCTTCAAGCTGTTTTAATCGGTTGGTGTATGTCTCCACAGTTTCTCTTCTTGCGCCAGGTCTTGCTGCGGAAATGGTATCTGCAGCCTGTACCAGGCAAGGGATCAGGCCCTGCGGTTCAACATCGCCATGATGGGACTCTACTGCATTGATAACAGTAGGAGACTCTTTGTACTTTCTGCAAAGGTCTGCACCAAGCTGTACATGAGAGCCCTCCATCTCGTGGTCGATGGATTTTCCAATGTCATGCAGTAAACCAGCACGCTTTGCCAGACGCACATCTGCTCCGACCTCTGCGGCCAGCAGACCTGCAAGCTGTGCAACCTCGATAGAATGCTTTAACGCATTCTGACCGTAACTGGTTCTGAATTTCATCTTACCAAGCAGTTTGATCAGTTCCGGATGGATACCGTGGATGCCAACCTCAAGGGCTGCAGCCTCACCATCCTCACGCATATTTGCTTCAACCTCACGCTGTGCTTTTTCTACCATCTCTTCGATTCTCGCCGGATGGATACGTCCATCCACGATCAGGCGCTCCAGGGCAATTCTTGCCACCTCACGCCGTACCGGATCAAAACCGGATAATACGACTGCCTCAGGCGTATCGTCGATGATGAGCTCCACACCGGTCATAGTCTCAAGGGTACGGATGTTACGTCCCTCACGGCCAATGATACGGCCCTTCATTTCATCGTTCGGAAGCTGTACTACGGATACGGTAGTTTCAGCCACATGGTCTGCAGCACATCTCTGAATTGCAGTAACCACATACTCCTTTGCCTTTTTGTCAGCCTCTTCTTTTGCCTTGTTCTCCAGATCCTTGATCATCTTGGCAGTGTCATGCTTGACATCTGCCTCAACAGATCTGAGCAGATACTCTTTTGCCTGTTCGGAGGTTAAACCGGAAATACGCTCCAGTTCCTGTATCCCTTTTTCGTAAAGGGCCTCAACCTCACTGTTACGCTTGTTTAAGGCTTCCTCACGGGATGCAAGTCCGGCTTCCCGCCGTTCCATGTTCTCTGCTTTTTTGTCTAAGTTCTCTTCTTTGCTCAGCACACGTCGTTCATAGCGCTGAAGTTCAGCTCTTCTTTCCTTTGTCTCTTTATCCAGCTCATTCTTAGTCTTTAAAGACTCTTCCTTCGCCTCCAGGAGAGCTTCTCGCTTCTTTGTCTCTGCCGTCTTTAACGCTTCATCTATTATTTCCCTGGCTTTTTCTTCCGCGGTTCCGATCTTGCTTTCGTAAGCATTCTTCCGGTGCGCGGTAGCAACAGCCCAGCTAATAGGCGCCACAACACACAGTGTAATTACAACTGCTATTATCGTTGACACAGGAGCACCTCCTTATTTAGTTTTCATTGTACACCAATACAACACTACAATTTTAAACTGTTTTGTGCACTATGTCAATAAGATACCTTTCATGGGTAAGAATTTTCTGAACTGAAAATTCCGTATGATTCAGTGGTGGCTGCAGATTTTGCCGATTTGGAATGCGAAGCATCGGCAAAATCGCGTTGCTGTTTACACAACGTGTACGCAGCAACGTCAATAACTCTGTAGAAGTTCATTGCGCATCCCACGTCACGAATCAGAAAAATTCTTCCTGTTCTTCCCGCATGCTTTCCATGACTCTGCGGATGGCTTCCCCGGAAAATCCGCGCCGGCCCAGAATCCCCATAATGCGCCGGTACTCTGTTGCTTCCAAACGCTTTCCGGGCTCATATCCCTTCTTCTGGAGGAGCTTTTTAATCTGGCTGTCCTCGTCCACCTCTTCCTCCTGAAGCTGCAGGTCAATGACTTCCCGGGAGACCCCTTTGCGCTCCAGATCCGCCCGGATCTGGCGGCGGCTTTTTCTTGCGGCGCAGGAGCGGATGTAACGCCCCGCATAGGCCTCATCGTCTAAATAACGGTACTCCTTTAAAAAGAGTACCGTCTCCTCAATCTCCTCGGCGCTGTATTCGCGTTCTTTTAACTTCTGGCGCAGTTCCCGCTCTGTGCGGTCACGAAACTCCAGGAGTGCGAGGGCGCACTCCCGGACTGTTCTGTAATCTTTCATGGCTTACTCTGCATCTTCCAGCTCAGCCGCAGCGAATGCTGCGTCCTGGGCCTCTTCCTCGGCTGCATTTGCAGCAAGGGCTGCTACGGTTTCATCTGCCGGGAGCCCGTGCTTCTCACGGACTTTTGTCTCAACCTCAGCGCAGACTGCCGGATGCTCTCTTAAGTAAGATTTGGCATTCTCACGGCCCTGGCCGATCTTGGCGCCGCCGTAGGCATACCAGGCACCACTCTTCTCCACGATGTCGTCCTTGACTGCCAGATCCAGGATATCTCCCTCTTTGGAAATGCCCTGACCAAACATGATGTCAAACTCTGCCTCCTTGAATGGCGGAGCAATCTTGTTCTTTACAACTTTCACGCGGACATGGTTACCAATGACCTCGCCGCCCTGCTTGATGGATTCGACACGGCGCACATCCATGCGGACGGAAGAGTAGAACTTCAGCGCGCGGCCGCCGGTGGTGGTTTCCGGGTTGCCGAACATAACGCCGACCTTCTCACGCAGCTGGTTGATGAAGATGACACAGCAGTTGGACTTGCTGATGATACCGGTCAGCTTACGCAATGCCTGGGACATAAGACGTGCCTGCAGGCCCACGTGGGAATCACCCATCTCGCCGTCAATCTCAGCCTTCGGAACCAGGGCTGCAACAGAGTCCACAATGACAATGTCTACCGCGCCGGAGCGCACCATGGTCTCGGTGATCTCCAGTGCCTGCTCACCGTTGTCCGGCTGGGAAATGTAAAGGTTGTCAATATCTACGCCAATGTTCTTTGCGTATACCGGGTCAAGGGCGTGCTCCGCGTCGATGAAACCGGCAATACCGCCACGCTTCTGCACCTCAGCTACCATGTGGAGCGCTACGGTGGTCTTACCACTGGACTCCGGTCCGTAGATCTCAATGACACGGCCCTTCGGCACACCGCCAAGGCCCAGCGCGATATCCAGGCTGATGGAACCAGTCGGTACAGTTTCAATATTCATGTTGGCGCCGGAATCACCGAGTTTCATGATGGAACCTTTTCCATAGGACTTCTCAATCTGTGTGATGGCAGCGTCAAGGGCTTTTAATTTATCGTCTTTATTCATATTTTCCTCCAAATGCAGAACCAGCGTAGCTACAATCGCTTTTGCAGCTGCGAACAAATGTTCTTTCCGATGTTCTAATCATAGTATAAACTGATTCAAATGTCAATAAATTACCTTAATTTCTTCCGGGATTCTGGCGAGATGCCGGATAATTCTTTTGAAAATAGACGGAACAGAAGCACCGTCCGGACTGCACTTTCACTATAGCATGCCGCAGGGCACCATGTCAAACCAAAAAACAAAAAGAAACCTGTGCCGTGATGGTTGCACAGGTTTCTTTTTTTACATATTCGTTTCAAAAAAGTTTTAAGGAGTTCAGATGTTTATCTTTTTTCTGACTTTAGTATAACATATGCCTTACGAAAATGTTTGTATAATGTTTAAATAGATTATGAAGATATTCTTAAATATGGAAAGCTCACCACGCGCGCTTCCCTTGAATATCATAACACTAAAACAGCTTCCGAGGCTTCCCATGGGCCAGACTCCCTCTGCACATTTTCCCGGTTCTGGATCCGGCTCTGCCCGCCCTTCCGGGCGCGGCATCGGCGTGGCTGTGCTGGATACCGGCTGCTTTCCTCACGAAGATTACAAAGGCCGGATCGCGGCCTTTTTCGATATGGTAAGGCGGCGCAGGATTCCCTATGACGACAACGGCCACGGCACCCATGTCTGTGGCATCATCGGCGGAGACGGCAGTGCCAGCGGCGGCCGCTTCTGCGGTGTTGCGCCCGGCTGCCACCTGATTCCGGTCAAGGTTCTGGACAAACGGGGCGGCGGCTATGTCTCGGATGTGCTTTCCGGACTTCACACCGTCCTGCAGCAGCGGGACCACTACAATATCCGCATCGTCAACGTCTCCGTCGGTTCCTTCTCCGGCCGGAACATGAGCGAGAATTCCGCTCTGGTACGGGGTGTGGAGGAGATCTGGGACGCCGGCTTTGTGGTCGTGGTCGCCGCCGGAAATATGGGACCCGGAAGCGGGACCATCACCACCCCCGGCATCAGCCGCAAGGTCATTACCGTAGGCTGCTCCGATGACGATAAGGAAGTAAATGTCATGGGGAACCGCATGTCCGACTACTCCGGCCGCGGCCCCACACGCTCCTGCATCTGCAAGCCGGATATTGTCGCTCCGGGAGCCGCCATCACAAGCTGCAGCAACCAGCCCGGCGGCTACGCTGTAAAAAGCGGCACTAGCATGGCTACTCCTTACGTGTCCGGCGCCATTGCCCTGCTTTTAGAGCAGCATCCGGAAATGTCCAACCGGGATGTGAAGCTTTTTCTGCGGGAGCGTGCCGTGGATCTTGGCCTCCCCAGAAACCAGCAAGGCTGGGGACTTCTTGATATCCCCAGCCTTCTGAAATAGTATGTTGCTGCAGCGGCCACAAAACCGCCGCCATATTTTTGAAAATTGGTAACTGTTCAGTACCCTCACAGTTACGAAAATTGCAAAATCAGATGAGTCTGACTCTTAACACGCCCTCAATGGCATTTAACTTCTGCACCATGATGTCATCCGGCGTATGCTCCAGGTCCATCAGGGTGTACGCGAATTTATCGCGGCTCTTGTTGGTCATGTCAGAAATGTTGATCTTTCCGGCTGCCAGCACTCCGGTAATCTGGCCGATCATGTTCGGAATGTTCATATGTAATACCGCTACGCGGCAAGCCGTCTTCTTCACGCCCATATCGCAGGCCGGATAGTTCACGGAATTGCGGATGTTGCCGTTTTCCAGATAATCCATGATCTCCTGAACTGCCATCTTCGCGCAGTTATCCTCGGACTCCTCGGTGGAAGCGCCCAGGTGCGGGATCACGATGGTATGTTCCATGGTCACGGATTTCGGATTTGCAAAGTCTGTCACATATTGCTTCACCTTGCCGGACTTTAAGGCCTCAGCCAGGTCATCCTCATTGACCAGAACATCACGGGCAAAGTTTAAGATTACCACGCCGTCCTTCATCTGGTCGAGCGCTGCCTTGTTGATCATGCCCTTTGTGGAATCCACTGCCGGAACATGCAGGGTGATGTAATCACACTCCTGGCAGATGGTATCCAGGCTGGTGGTATGCTTCACATCGCGGGACAGTCTCCATGCCGCGTTGACGGAAATGTACGGGTCATAGCCGTATACTTCCATGCCAAGGGCAATGGCTGCGTTTGCAACCTCGGCACCGATGGCGCCCAGGCCTACCACGCCAAGCTTCTTGCCTTTGATCTCACATCCGGCAAAGGCTTTCTTGGCCTTCTCCGCGGTTTTTCCGATGTTTGCGTCGTCTTTGTTCTCTTTGCACCATTCGATACCGCCCACGATATCACGGGATGCCAGGAACAGTCCGGCCAGCACCAGCTCTTTTACGCCATTTGCGTTGGCGCCCGGAGTGTTAAACACCACAATACCTTCCTGGGCGCAGGCATCTAACGGAATGTTGTTGACACCGGCTCCGGCACGGGCAATGGCCAGCAGGGAATTGGAAAACTGCATTTCATGAAGGGATGCGCTGCGGACCAGAATACCCTCTGCCTCATTCACCTCATCGGTAAGCTCATAGTCCTCTGTAAACTGGTCTGTACCATATTTGGAAATGGCGTTAATGCAATGGATCTTTCTCATGCCTGATGCGCCTCCTCGAATTTCTTCATGAACTCAACCAGCTTCTCCACGCCTTCCATCGGCATGGCATTGTAAATGCTGGCACGCATGCCGCCTACGGTGCGGTGTCCCTTTAAGTTAACAAATCCTGCAGCGGTTGCCTCTTTGACAAACTCTGCGTCCAGATCCTTGTCTCCGGTCACGAACGGAACGTTCATTAAAGAGCGGTCCTCTTTAGCCACGGTTCCCTTAAACAACTTGCTCTGGTCCAGGAAATCGTAGAGGATCTTCGCCTTCTTTTCGTTGTACTCCTTCATGGCTTCCAGGCCGCCGCGCTTCTTTAACCATTTGAATACCTTGCCGCAGATGTAGATACCATAGCATGGCGGGGTATTGTAAAGAGACTTGGCGTCTGCCTGTACCTTATACTGGCAGATGGTTGGGGTTCCCGGAAGTACATCCTCAGTAATCAGGTCCTCGCGGATGATCACAATGACCACGCCTGCCGGTCCTACATTCTTCTGGGCACCGCCATAAAGCAGGCCATACTTTGTTACATCCACCGGCTCAGAAAGGAAGCAGGAAGAGATGTCAGCCACCAGCGTTTTCCCCTTGGTATTTGGCAGGGTTTTGTATTTGGTGCCGTAGATCGTGTTGTTCTCGCAGATGTATACATAATCCGCGTCGTCGTCGATCGGCAGGTCAGAGCAGTCCGGAATGTAGCTGAAGGTCTTGTCTTCACTTGATGCAACAGCTACTGCCTTTCCGTATTTCTGCGCTTCCTTGAATGCCTTCTTCGCCCACTGACCCGTGATGATGTAATCGGCTACGCCGTTTTTCATCAGATTCTGCGGAATGGCGGAGAACTGCAGATGGGCGCCTCCCTGCAAAAACAGCACTTTGTAATTATCCGGAATGTTCATCAGATCCCGAAGGTCCTGCTCCGCTTCTTCGATGATGGTCTCAAAGGCTTTAGATCGATGGCTCATCTCCATAACTGACATGCCGGTGCCTCTGTAATCAAGCATTTCTTCTGCGGCTTCCTTCAGGACTTCCTCCGGTAATACGGCTGGTCCTGCTGAGAAATTGTAGACTCTTCCCATTGTTTCTTCCTCCTTCTTCATGAATTAGATTTTTCATAATTATATAATAACAATCCGAGACAGAGTACACAAAAACACCTGTCCCGGATCGTTACGGACAAAATTGATCAGATAACCTTTTCTCTGCTCTCTAAGTCATCCTGCTATTTAATTTTCAGATCGGTGTCATCAAAGGCATCCTGGATCGGGGCACCCGGTGATACCATCGGGTATACCTTGTCATCGCAGTTGATCTGGCACTCAATGAGTACCGGCGCCTGTAATGCGATGGCTTCCTCCAGAACCGGCTTTAAGTCTTCCTGTCTGGTCACGCGGTAAGCTTTCGCGCCCATGGCCTCAGCCAGCTTCACGAAATCCACTGCGTCATTTAATACGGTATGTGAATACCGCTTTCCGTAGAACAGGTTCTGCCACTGGCGCACCATGCCGAGCACATGGTTGTTCACTACCACCTGAATGATCGGGATGTTGTAGCGGGTCGCGGTGGCGATTTCATTCATGTTCATACGGAAGCAGCCGTCTCCGGCAATGTTGAACACCGGAGTATCCGGATGTCCCATATCGCCGCAGGCCATCTTGGCTCCGATGGAAGCGCCCAGGCCGTAGCCCATGGTGCCAAGTCCGCCGGAGGTAAGAAGAGTTCTCGGCTTTCTGTATTTGTAGTACTGGGCAGCCCACATCTGATGCTGGCCAACCTCGGTACAGATGACAGCGTCGCCTTTGGTCAGCTCATCAATGGTTTCCATGATGAACGGGCCGGTAAGCTGGGTCTTGTCGTAGCGCAGCGGGTACATGTCCTTCATCCGCTCTACGTGCTGGAGCCACTCCTCATGATTCATCGGATCCAGACGGGCGTTGAGCTTACGCAGAACTACCTTTAAGTCACCGATGATGCTTGCGTGGGTGTGGATGTTCTTGTTGATCTCCGCCGGATCTACATCGATCTGGAGAATCTTCGCGTTCTTCGCGAACTTGGATGCGTTGCCGGTCACACGGTCACTGAAGCGGGCACCTGCCACGATCAGGAGATCACACTCGCTGATGCCGAAGTTGGAAGTTTTGGTTCCATGCATGCCCACCATGCCGGTGTAAAGTTCGTCGGTTCCATCAAACGCGCCCTTGCCCATCAGGGAATCGGCCACCGGTGCCTGAATCTTGTGAGCCAGCACCTTCAGCTCCTCGGATGCGCCGGAAAGTACGGCGCCGCCGCCTACAAAAATGAACGGTTTCTGACTCTTGCGGATCATCTCCAGCGCAGTCTCAATGTCCTCCTCGCGGATGGTATCAGTCTGGCGCTCAATCGGAGCCGGTTCCTGCGGAGTATATTCATACTCAGCCGCAGTCACATCCTTGGTGATATCGATGAGGACCGGGCCCGGTCTGCCGCTCTGGGCAATGGTGAACGCGCGGCGCACGGTATCTGCCAGCTTTTTGATATCTTTTACGATGAAGTTATATTTGGTGATCGGCATGGTCACGCCGGTGATGTCGATCTCCTGGAAGCTGTCACGGCCAAGAAGGCTCACGCCAACGTTGCAGGTGATGGCTACCATCGGGATGGAATCCATGAACGCGGTAGCGATACCGGTTACCAGATTGGTAGCGCCAGGGCCGGATGTAGCCAGGCATACGCCGACTTTTCCGGTGGTTCTCGCGTAACCGTCTGCCGCATGGGACGCGCCCTGCTCGTGGGAGGTCAGGATGTGGGTAATCTCATCCTGATGCTTGTAAAGCGCATCATAGATATTTAAGATGGCTCCTCCCGGATAACCGAACACGGTCTTTACACCCTGTTCTTTTAAACACTCGATCAGGATTTCTGATCCATTCAATACTCTGGTTTCCGCCATGTTAAAACACTCCTTATCTGTCTCTGGTACGGTTTACACTTAGTTTCCTTTTAAGATTGCGCCCTTGTCCGCGCTGGTTACCAGTGCAGCGTAGCGCTTTAAGTATCCGCTGACCTCTTTGGTCTTCGGGGTCCAGTTCGCGCGGCGTCTTGCCAGTTCTTCATCGGATACCTTCATGTTGATGGTATTGGCATTGATATCGATGGCAATGATATCGCCCTCTTCCACCAGGCCGATCGGGCCGCCTGCTGCTGCCTCCGGGCTCACATGGCCAATGGAAGCGCCGCGGGATGCGCCGCTGAAACGACCGTCGGTGATCAGGGCTACGGTAGAGCCAAGGCCCATACCGACGATGGCAGAGGTCGGGTTTAACATCTCTCTCATGCCCGGGCCGCCCTTCGGTCCCTCATAACGGATAACGACCACATCACCTGCTACGATCTTGCCGCCCTTGATGGCTGCGATGGCATCGTCCTCGCTGTCGAAGACGCGGGCCGGTCCTTCGTGTACCAGCATCTCCGGAGCAACTGCGGAACGTTTTACCACACAGGAATCCGGTGCCAGGTTGCCGCGCAGAACTGCGATGCCGCCGGTCTTTGAGTACGGATTGTCGATCGGACGGATAATCTCCGGGTTCTTGTTGACGCAGTCCTTAATGTTCTCGCCAACGGTCCTGCCTGTTACAGTCATGCAGTCCAGATTTAAGAGGCCAAGCTTGCTGATCTCGTTCATGACTGCGTAGATGCCACCTGCCTCGTTTAAGTCTTCCATATAAGTATGTCCGGCCGGTGCCAGGTGGCACAGGTTCGGGGTCTTTGCGCTGATCTCGTTTGCGATATCCACATTCAGCTCCACGCCTGCCTCATGGGCAATAGCCGGAAGATGCAGCATGCTGTTGGTGCTGCAGCCAAGAGCCATATCCATGGTCAGAGCGTTGCGGAATGCTGCCTCGGTCATGATGTCTCTCGGGCGGATGTTCTTCTTTAACATATCCATAACAGCCATACCTGCATGCTTTGCCAGAACCAGACGCTCGGAGTAAACGGCCGGGATGGTACCGTTGCCCCTTAAGCCCATGCCGAGGACCTCGGTCAGGCAGTTCATGCTGTTTGCGGTGTACATACCGGAGCAGGAACCACAGGTCGGGCAGACCTTGCACTCAAACTCTTTAACATCTTCCTCAGACATAAGGCCTGCCGCATAAGAGCCAACTGCCTCAAACATGCTGGAAAGGCTGCGTTTCTCACCTTTTACGTGGCCGGCTAACATCGGGCCGCCGCTGACGAACACGGTAGGGATGTTTAAGCGGGCTGCTGCCATTAAAAGTCCCGGAACGTTTTTGTCACAGTTCGGAACCATAACCAGAGCGTCAAACTGATGTGCCATAGCCATACACTCGGTGGAGTCAGCAATCAGGTCACGGGTTACCAGGGAGTATTTCATTCCCACATGTCCCATGGCAATACCGTCACATACTGCAATGGCCGGGAATACGATCGGGGTACCGCCTGCCATGGCAACACCCTGTTTTACCGCGTCCACGATCTTGTCCAGGTTCATGTGTCCCGGAACAATCTCATTGTAGGAGCTTACAATGCCGACTAACGGGCGCTCCATCTCTTCATCGGTTAATCCTAACGCACGGAACAGGGAACGGGCCGGTGCCTGCTGCATGCCTGCTTTTGCATTATCACTTCTCATATCTGACTCCTCCTCATGTGAATGCCGATGCCCGTAAAAACGGGCACCAGCCTGTAAATTCTATACGTTTTTTAGCGGATGCGTGCTGCGATCAGGTCGCCCATCTCGATAGTTCCGACCTTCTTGCATCCCTCAGAATAAATATCTCCGGTGCGGTAACCGTCGGTCAGTACCTGCTGTACAGCTGCCTCAATGGCATCTGCTTCTTTATCCATATCGAAGGAATAACGAAGCATCATGGCTGCGGAGAGAACGGTTGCGATCGGGTTTGCCAGGTCTTTGCCTGCAATATCCGGCGCGGAACCGTGACTCGGCTCGTACATGCCGAACTTGGTCTCGTTTAAGCTTGCGGAAGACAGCATGCCGATGGAACCGGTGATCATGCTGGCCTCATCAGAAAGGATATCACCAAACATGTTCTCGGTCAGGACGACATCGAACTGACCCGGATTCATGACAAGCTGCATAGCGCAGTTATCAACCAGCATATGCTCCAGTTTTACTTCCGGATAATCCTTTGCCACTTCCTCAACGACCTTTCTCCAGAGTCTGGAGGAATCCAGCACGTTGGCCTTGTCCACGCTGATGACGTGTTTTCTTCTCTTCATGGCAATGTCGAATGCCTTGATGGCAATGCGACGGATCTCGTTCTCGTTATAGGTCAGGGTGTCAGTTGCCTGCAGCACGCCGTCTGCCTCTTCGGTATGACGCTCGCCAAAGTACAGGCCGCCGGTCAGCTCGCGCACGATGATCATGTCGAAGCCGTCACCGATATTTTCTTTCTTTAACGGGCAGGCATCTGCCAGTTCATTGTAAAGGTAAGCCGGGCGAAGGTTCGCAAATAAATTAAGGCCTTTGCGGATTGCCAGCAGCCCCGCCTCAGGTCTTAAGTTCGGTGCCACGTCGTACCATTTTGAATTTCCTACATTACCGCCAACTGCGCCAAGTAAAACCGCGTCACTCTTCTTTGCGGTTTCCAGTGCCTCATCGGTTAACGGAACTCCGTATTCGTCGATGGAGCAGCCGCCCATCAGAATTTTTGTGTACTGAAAGGTATGTCCGTATACCTCTCCTACTTTATCAAGGACCTTGCACGCTTCACGTACAATTTCCGGTCCGATTCCATCTCCGGGGATTGTTACGATATTACAATTCATGGTGTCTTACCTCTTTCTGATCCATCCCGCTCTGACCGAAGGGGATTTTGGTATCTGTCTGTTTGCGCTATGTATGAACAATAACACGTTTCTTCCCATATTAACGCATTTATTTCCATTTTTCAACCAATCGGCCGGAATTTATTCAGAAACATCTATACGAGATTGGAATTAGCTCTATAATTTACAGTTATAAAATGACAAAAAAATATCGCCGCAAGGTATATCCTCACGGCGGTTTTTGATTTTACATTATCGTTTTTATGTCCTGGCGCTGTGTTTTCAGTCCTATTTGCGGCTGTCCCAGGCCCCATCCTTGCCTACATAATAGCTTCCGATCGTTTCTTCCGTAGCCATAGCATGATCTTCCTTGAAATAGTACCACTTCCCGTCTATTTCTTTCCAGCCGGTCACAGCTGCTCCGCTGGCATCCAGATAGTACCAGGTATGGTCCTGTTCGTGCCATTTGGATGTGGCCATAGCACCGTCCTCCTCGATCCAGAACAGCACATCTCCATTCTTGATCCAGGTATTTTTGGCCATCTTGCCATTGGAATAGTAATAATTCCACACACTTCCGCTGCGCTTCCAGCCGTTCTCCGCATAGCTTAAGAATGCAGAAGACAATGTAAGCAGCACCGCCATGCACAACACAGCCGCCCGTTTCATAACTCCCGTCATCTTCATCATAAAACAGCGCAGGATATCCAGACCTCTTAGGTCGTGGGAGGAATGCGCCCGTCGTTAGACGGCTCTCCTTTCTGTTAAATAATACGTTCTCGTTGCAATGAACTTTAATTTTTTACAACTCAAACTACCTTTGTTTACTTTCTCTCCAGATAATGTCCGTATATCAAAAAATCCGCTTTGCCGTCGTCCGAAAACGAAATATCCTTTTCCCTGATATGAGACTTTATCGAATAACCGATAACCTTTTACCAGATATGTGGCTTGATTCTGTTTCCGTATTCCACCCTTCAAAACTGTTAGTTTGTGAATCTGACGGTTATGACAACGGACCTTCTTTTGATAGTAATACTCACCGTTTGAAGATGCCTCCGGATTACCACTGATACATCTTGCGTCAACATAGTGCTCTTTAGGCAAGTTATACGCAATACGAGTATGTTTCGTGATATATCCGTATGTGTTATGCACTGGGGTAGCAACAGGTTCGTACTGTTGCTTTAGTGCTTCGTAGAAAGCCCATCGCATAATTCCCATAAATGCAGCATTCTTAAATCGCATGCCGCGTTTAATGGCCTTTGGCAATTGTACGGTACCTTTGTGGTAACCGGTATGGCAGGTCTCACATAGTGTAATCAGATTGTTCGGGGCATTGCCCCCAGTCTTACGACTCTCAATATGGTGCACATTCAGAATTTTGTCCTTGGACTTACCCTTACAGCACTGACAGGTATGGCCATCACGGAATAAAACATATTCCCTGACGTTCCAGAATTCTAGCTGATCACCTTGCTGATATTCCGCGCCCTGGATAGCCGGGTTCTTGATCTTCTGGATATCAAAGGAAGCTGTCTCAACCATTATCCGGCTTATCGGAAGGATCTTACAAATATTTTCTACAACGGTAAGATGTGTCCCGATCTTTTGTCGGATTGAAGGTGCTAACCAGCCATTTCCACGTCTCCGGTTATTAAATTTTGCCTGACGATACCTGGTTTTCCTGTTACGTCTCCCACGGCGAAGTTCCCGTCTGGACGATAATAAATCTACGATATCGTTTCTCAGTTCTACATCTGCCTCATATAACACTTTGATTTTTGTGGTTGCCGATACTCCGATATGTTTGCTTCCGGCATCAATTCCAAGAGAAATTTCCTGTGTTTGATGTCCGGAATCATAATTCAGTTGTATTGTAAACGGACATCTTTTGATTACTTTGGCCTGACCTGACTGTAACATCAGTCGGACCTTACGATGCCTGTCGGTAGGCATCAGTGGTTGTCCGTTTTTATCTAATACGTATACCATAACAGGCACTCCTTTCTTAAATTGGTGTGTCAATGCTTTAAGCCGGCCACACCTGCCGTAATGATACCTTCGCCAATGTTAATGAGAGGTTTTGCTGCATGCGGCACTGTCTCGTCCCATCAAGACTGTTTAACCACATACCGTAGAGCTGCAAGCTAGGTAAAACACCTGCAGGTACCTATTTACGTAATCTAATGATTACACATTCTCTCCTAACGTAGTGCTCGAAACACTTAAGCTAGTCAATCAGGCTTTTACAAGCCCCCACTTCAAGCCGTTAGGCTAAGTGGTGGGTAATTGACGCATCTGTCCTTTCTTTAGCGGTCACGCTTTCCGTCTGCTCCGACATGTCCGCCGCCCGGAATATTTACATCCGTTGCCATAGTGCCGCTCTTTAAGAAGTAATACTCTGCGTCATCAATGGTCTTCCAGCCGTTTTTAACTGCCTTGCCATTCTCGGCAAAGTAATACCACTTGCCTTCCTCATTCTGGTACCAGTCATTGGTCACCATCTTGCCATCTTTTCCAAGATAGTACATATCTTTGTTCTCGGTGTAAACCTGATCCTTCATGATGAGGCCCTTGCCATCTACACGGTACCAGGCATCTCCGTCTGCTACCCAGCAGCTGGTTGCCATAACACCATTGCCCTGTACCCAGTAGGAAGCCGCAATGGATTTGCCCTCTTCGGTCACAAAGTCTTTGCTGCCGACCTGATAGCTGAGCTCACCGGACTCATCATTGCTGACCAGCGTATTGATCCAGGTGTTTCTTGCAACATTGCCATCCTCCTGATAGTAATACCATTCACTGCCAACCTTGCCCCAGCCTGCCGCAAATGCAGCTGTAGTAGATAACGTAGCCATGGCCAGGCTCAGCGCCATAACCTTAAACATATTTTTTCTCATAACGATCATTCTCCTTTTTCAGTCAGAACACTCTTACTGCTATAGCTTATGATACCTTTTTCCAAGGGCATTTGTCAACGAATTTGCCGGGCGATTATCTGACGATTTTCTTTCGATTCTATATAAATAGCAATATGATAAAGTAACGAAAATGCCGGGTGTATCTGCAGCTATAAAATGGACAAAGAATTAACTGCCGCAACTACAGCCGCATAATCCCCGATCCGCTCTCCTAAAGCCGCCGGTACGATCTCACAGGCCGCCCGGTTCATGGGGAGCGCTTCTTTTTCCAGTTCTTCATACATGGTCTTATCTAAAAGATGGTGACTCCTGGCATAAACAGAACCTACCACGATCTTTTCCGGATTTAAAAGGTCTATAAGGATAGCCAGACCTCTTCCAAAAACAGCTCCGCATCTGGCATACACTGCTAAAGCCCTCTCATCCCCGGCCTCAGCCCGTTCTGCCAGCTCCTTTGCACTCCCTTCTGTGCCAAAATATCCGGCAAGCCTGCTGATACCTCCTCCAGAGCAGAAACCTTCCAGGCTTCCTGCTTTTCCATATCCTTCCGGTCCCTCAGGTTCCATACGTATGTGACCTGCTTCCCCAGCCATGCCGGTACTTCCCCGGTATAACTGTCCATTAAGGATAAGACCGGAACCAAGACCTGTGCCAAAAGTAAGAAAGATCATATTCTGACAGCCTTTTCCGGCCCCGAACTTCCATTCTGCCAAAGCTCCTGCATCTGCATCATTTTCCATTTTCACAGGGATCCCCAGCTTCTCCTCAAGATATTCCACTACAGGCACCTGATCCCAGCCCTGAAGGTTCGGCGGCGATAATATCCACTTCCTGTCCGGACTTAAAGGACCGCCACAGGAAATCCCCCCACAGATAATACAATTCTCACCCTCAGTCCCTGTTGTCAGACCATATTTCTTTGCTATCATCAAAGTATTTTCAGTTAATTCATCAAGGACTTTTTTCCAGTCTCCCAGTGTTTTCATCTCATACCGCTCCAGAAAATCTACCTGGTCTCCTTCCACCTTCGCCAGGATCACTGCACATTTTGTGCCTCCAATATCAAATCCATACAGATACATACAGTCTCTCCCTTCTTCTCAATGAAAATAGCTCCGACAGGCTGACATACCTGCCGGAGCATATTTTTCCTCACTTTGTTTCTTTAAACAGCCTGATTATTTAACTGCATCTAAATTTAAGATAGAAACGCCAGTATCAATATATTCAGGAGCTACTTTTCCATCATTAATAGCGGTGATTGCTGCATACATGCCTTCATAACCCATAACATCAGGATTCTGAGCCATTGTACAGATCAGGGCACCATCTTTGATCAGCTGGATAACCGCATCAGACTTATCCATACCTGCTGCTACGATGTTATTTCCATCTTCTGCAACTGCATTACCAACACCAACGCAGGAGCCTTCATTTGCACCAAACAGTGCTACACAACCCTGGGAAATAAAGTTAGCTGCTGCATCTTTGGATTTTGCAGCATCGCCATCTGCATACTGTGTTTCAAGGATCTCAAAAGCGGTTCCTTCAAATGCGGAACGGAAGCCTTCGTCACGGTCTACAGTAGAAGTAGTTGCTGCGTTTACAGAAACGATACCGATTTTACCTTCTTTAACTCCCTTAGCTTCCAGAGCTGCCAGAACCTGCTCACCAGCAGTCTTTCCTGCTGCACGGTTGTCAGTTCCTAACTTCTGTACACAAGGATAATTTGCGAAAGAGTCAACCTGAACGATCTTAACACCAGCCTGATCTGCTTCTTCCAGAGCTGCTGTAATAGCGTCAGGACCATTTGCAGCTACCAGGATAGCGGTTGCGCCATCAGCTACTGCATTGTTTACGCACTCGATCTGCTTTGCGTCATCTTTTACATCAGGAGCGATCCACTTATAATCACAGCCAAGCTCTTCTGCTGCCTGCTTGCAGCCCTTGTCCATGTTTACCCAGTGCTGATCCATAGAGTCAATGGTAATAAGAACTACCTTCTGTCCTTTTCCATCTCCGGCCTTTGCAATGTCTCCTGTTTCCCCAGACAGCATATCATTGCCAGCAGTCTCTTCTTTCTTCTCTTCTGCTTTGGTTTCCTCAGCTTTACTTTCTTCCTTCTTCTCCTCTGCAGTTGTTTCAGCTGCTGTAGCTGCTGCAGTTGTTTCCTTTGGAGCAGATGAACAGCCTGCTAATAATACAGAACCAAGTGCTGCCGCCAGAATCATTGAAATCGCTTTTTTCCTCATAATACTATACCTTTCCTTTCTTTATTGTGAAAGCATTTTTATGCTTTACCTTCATTTTACTTATTTTTTTAGTTGTTTTTATGTTTTTTACTCTTGCCTCTGCCGCTTCTTACGATTACGTCCATAAGTACCGCAACAACTACGATAATACCGATCACGATATTCCTGATAGCAACCGGTGCTCCTGCAAATTGAAGACCATTCTGTAAAACTCCCCATATACCGGAACCGATCACAGTACCAAGTAAAATACCGGAACCACCTAATGTAGATACGCCGCCGATTACAGAAGCTGCTACTGCATACATTTCATAAGATGTACCCGCATCCATAGTACCTGTACCAGTTGAAGCACAGGTGATCAAACCTGTTATGCAGGCACAGAAAGCAGATACAATGTAAACACAGATAACTGTATTGTCTACATTAACACCGGAAAGTCTTGCTGCATCAATATTACTTCCTGTTGCGTAAATATGACGGCCGGTTCTGGTACAGCTCATTATGTAGTTAAAGATGAACCAGATCACCAGAGCGATCCAGAAAGCACTGAAGATACCTAATATCTTACCACTGTAGAAGAAGGTACGGAAGCCTTTTGCAGCTTCACCAATGGAGTCTGTATTGTAATTTCCATTGACGATCTGTGCAATACCTCTTGCCATTGTCATTGTACCTAATGTTGCGATGAAAGGCGGCAGCTTACATTTTGATACCAGAATGCCATTTACATAACCAACTAACAGGCACACAACCAAGGTGATGACCATTGCAACCCACGGATTCATTCCATGACACATCAGGGTTGCTGAGATCATACAACTCATACCCACTACAGAACCAATAGAAAGATCGATATTTCCTGTAAATAATACATAGGACTGTCCTACGCCGATTAGAAGGAGCCTATGAAACTTTTTCTGTAAAATAACCTAAGTAAGGTCCTTCTATGATACAATAAATATCATTAGGAGGGCC